>JBNKLQ010000040.1:0-31234 GCA_050292445.1 Promineifilaceae bacterium (SeqCode)
GGGCGTGAATCTCGGAATCAGCGACAGCGAAGTAATCACATAAGGGATTGAGACAAGCATGACCGCTGGTATCAATGGTTTTGGGACGACCCCTTGGACTCTTCCGTTCCGACCAGGGCACGACTTCCGGCTTGGGTCGGTGTGACAGAAAGCAAATGTCTCGGGTACACAATGGGCAATCGTCAGGCGATTTAGGCTTGAGGGATCGTGGACCACGGCGACGCCGAAAATACTCTTCTATCCAGCGGCGAATTCGACGACCATGTTTGGTCCAGATGAAAATGAAAAGGGAAACGAGGATTTCGAGGAAAGTTGGATTGAACTTCATAAGTTGATTGGGTAAGATTAGGTATCGAAAGCCAAGATTTTACCCAATCAACTCGATTACTTCATTGAATTTGACCCAAAACGAGTGGATGCGAATTATCCATCATTTCGCAGAGTACCACCTTAGACGATTTTTTGCGTGCCACCTTTTTCCCTTCCTGATACTTTTGCAAGCGCTTGCAAAGATTTACTTGATTTTCAGCGGAATGTCAATATAATCTTGCAAACGTTGTGAGAATCCAGAAACCTTATGTACTTAACCCGACACCAGACACCTAGCGGCCCTAATTGGGCGTTGGATGGATATTTCTTACCCCGGCACATCAATTTGAAAACATTGCTGACACTGCCTTATGCGGCAATGTTGCAGTTGCTTCATGCTTTGCCCGTTGGTGAAACGGCCGTCCACACCCTCCTCCCTCCCCTAGAACCAGATCACGAAGTTTGGGCAGCCGGGGTGACTTACCGGCGTAGTCGAGAGGCACGGGAGCATGAATCCGACGTCAAAGACGTTTACGAAAAGGTCTATTCAGCCAAACGGCCGGAGTTGTTCTTCAAAGCCATCGGCTGGCGGGTAGTGGGGCATGAGCTGTCCATTCGTATCCGCCAGGACAGCTCTTGGAATGTGCCTGAGCCGGAGTTGACCCTTGTGATTAACGGCCGTCAAGAAATCGTAGGTTTTTGCGTGGGCAATGATGTCTCCTCCCGCGATATTGAGGGAGCCAACCCGCTCTACCTGCCCCAGGCTAAAATGTACAATGGCTCCTGTGCCCTTGGTCCCGGCATCACCCTGGCCAACGCTGACCAATTGCTTGATCTGGCTATTCAGATGGACATTATTCGCGCCAGTGAAGTTGTTTACCAGGGCGAAACGCGAAGTTCCCAAATGAAGCGCACTCTGAACGGACTGGCTGACTACCTTACCCAAGAGATGGACTTTCCTTATGGTGCCTTCCTCATGACCGGCACCGGCATTGTGCCGCCAGACGAGTTTTCCCTCCAACACGGCGACACTGTACGAATCACTGTTGGCTCGCTCCAGTTGGAAAACACGGTAAAAGCCACAGAGGAAAAAGAGAAGAAAGAGAATCAAAGATAAATCTCGTAAACCTCTGTGGACTCTGTGGCAAAGGGTATTAAGTAGGAGTTGTTGATGGCGTTACAACCTGTTTTGATTGCCGGAGCATGGCGGCCCAGTAAAAATCCGGTGGATACTTTTTCGGCCGTTAATCCGGCCACAAAAACAGCCTTGCCAGAACAATATCCCGTTTCTGGTTTGGATGATATTGAGCTGGCCCTGCAAGCCGGACAGGAAGCGGTGGCCGAACTGCGGTCCGGCAGTTCACCCTCTGCCCTGGCCCATTTCCTCAACTGTTTTGCAGAAAATATCGAAGCTAGAACTGAAGCGTTGGTGGAGACGGCCGTTCTGGAAACAGCCCTACCCGCCGAACCCCGGCTGCGTTCGGTGGAGCTGCCGCGCACTAGCAACCAGCTGCGCCAGGCGGCCGAAGCAGTCCGCGATGGCTCCTGGCGTCAGGCCACGATTGATACCGGGAGCAATATTCGGGCCATGTATAAACCTTTGGGGGGGCCGGTGGTGGTGTTTGGCCCAAATAATTTCCCCTTTGCTTTCAATTCGGTTGCTGGCGGCGATTTTGCTGCGGCCATAGCTGCCGGAAATCCGGTCATTGCCAAAGCCAATCCGGGCCATCCAGGGACCACCAGGATTTTGGCTGAAGCCGCCTTTGCGGCGGTGCAGGCAAGCGGTTTGCCAATGGCAATGGTGCAGCTGATCTACCATACACCGCCAGAAGTGGGCTTAGAACTGGTGTCAGAGGCGCGCATCGGGGCAACAGCTTTTACCGGTAGCAAAACGGCCGGTCTGGCGCTTAAAGCCGCTGCCGACAAAGCCGGCAAACCGATCTATTTGGAAATGTCGAGCGTGAATCCAGTGTTCATCTTGCCAGATGCAGTTCAGGAACGGGGCTTGGAGTTAGCCGGTGAGCTGTATGCATCCTGTACGTTAGGTGCAGGCCAGTTTTGTACCAAGCCCGGCCTGGTGATTATCCAACAAGATGCAAACAGCAGGCAATTCATTGAGGCTGTTCAAGCACATTTTGCCCAAAACGCACCGGGTACCTTGCTCAATAAAGCTGGGCCAACCGGCATTGCCAAAGCGATAGCCATATTACAAGAACACGGCGCAGAAATTCTGACCGGGGGAGTTGAAGCAGATGAACCGCGATTTACCTTTGCTAACACGCTGCTGCAAGTATCCGGTGATAGTTTCTTGGTCCACCCACATGAACTGCAAACTGAAGCGTTCGGTCCGGTTTCTTTGCTGGTGGTGGCTGAAGACATGAACCAAATGGTAGAAATCGCCGCCCGGCTAGAAGGTAATTTAACGGGGAGTATTTATTCGCATTCTCAAGGTACCGATGATGATGCATACGAACAAATTGAACCGGTACTGCGCGGCAAAGTCGGCCGTTTACTGAACGATAAAATGCCAACCGGGGTGGCCGTTGTGCCTTCGATGAATCATGGCGGCCCGTTCCCGGCCACCGGCCATCCCGGCTTTACAGCGGTTGGCATACCCACCTCCCTGCTGCGCTTTGCCGCGCTGCATTGCTATGACAATGTGCGCCATCATCGCCTGCCGCCAGAACTGCAAGACAAAAATCCAAACGGCCGTATGTGGCGCCTCATTGACGGTGACTGGACACAACAAGATGTCTGATTCCATCCCCCCAACTCTGGAAGACGTTCTGGGAGACGAACAATTCATTGCGGTGACGCGTTTGCAAGGCCAGGGGCCAGACGGCCGTTTGCCCATCAGCGAAGAAATGCTGCGCAACGAGCCAAGCGGTAACCTGTTTGGCCTGACGCAAAACGCCGGAATGGGCTGGCATCTAGCGGAAGTGGGACGGCCCCAATTTCTCATCCTCAGCACCCAGGGCGGTTTGCGTGACGGCGACGGCCGTCCTATCGCTTTAGGCTATCACACCGGCCATTGGGAGATTAGTTTGTTGGTAAAACAGGCGGCCGAAACGCTCAAAGCGCAAGGTGCTTTGCCTTTTGCCGCCTATTGTAGTGACCCGTGCGACGGCCGTACGCAGGGCACAACTGGCATGTTCGACAGCCTGCCCTATCGCAATGACGCGGCCATCACGCTGCGCCGCCTCATTCGCTCACTGCCGCAGCGGCAGGGGGTGATGGGCATAGCCACCTGCGACAAAGGCCTGCCAGCCATGATGATCGCCCTGGCCGGATGCAGCAGCTTACCCGGCGTGATCGTACCCGGCGGTGTCACCTTGCCAACCGCCGACGCCGAAGATGCCGGGACGGTGCAAACCATTGGTGCTCGCTTTGCCCATGATTTGATCGACCTGGATTACGCTGCCGCCATGGGCTGCCGGGCCTGCGGTTCGCCGGGCGGCGGCTGCCAGTTTTTGGGTACGGCCGCTACCGCCCAGGTTGTAGCTGAAGCGCTGGGACTGGCTTTACCGCACAGCGCCTTAACCCCATCCGGCGAAACAGTATGGCTGGATATGGCTCACCGTTCGGCGCTGGCTCTGCTCCGACTGAAAGCGGCTGAAATGCCGATGTCAGCCATTCTCACACCTCAAGCGGTTGAAAATGCGATGCTCGTTCACGCCGCTTTTGGCGGCTCAACCAATTTGCTGCTCCATATTCCAGCCGTGGCCCATGCCGCCGGATTACCACTGCCTACCGTAGACGATTGGACCCGCATAAACCGGCTCACACCACGCCTGGTCGATGCCTTGCCCAACGGCCCGCGCAACCATCCAACGGTGCAGGTGTTTATGGCCGGTGGCGTGCCGGAGGTGATGCTGCATCTGCGGCAGATGGGGCTGCTGAACCTGGATGTGGTTACGGCTGCTGGGGAAAAGTTATCGGACATATTAGACTGGTGGCAGCAAAGCAAACGTCGTCAAGCGGTGCGAGCGCGGCTGACGCAGGCAGGCATTGATGTTGATCAGATTATTATGGATGCCGCCAGTGCGAAGACAGCCGGATTGACCAGCACGATGGTGTTCCCGGTGGGGAATATTGCCCCGGAAGGCTCGGTTCTCAAAGCCACGGCAATTGATCCCTCCGTGGTTGACGAGGATGGCGTTTACCGCCATCGCGGTCGTGCCCGGGTTTTTGTGTCAGAGCAGGACGCCGTGAAAGCGATCAAGGGCCTGAGTGAGAACCCGGTCAAGCCAGGGGAGGTGGTGGTACTGGTTGGCGTTGGGCCATCTGGCACGGGCATGGAAGAGACGTATCAGGTCACTTCTGCCCTTAAATTTATTCCCTGGGGGAAAACGGTCCCGGTATTGACCGATGCTCGATTTTCGGGGGTATCTACTGGGGCCTGCATTGGCCACATCGGGCCAGAAGCATTAGCCGGGGGGCCAATAGGGAAGCTGCGGGATGGGGACATCATAGAGATTGTGGTGGACCGCCGTCGTTTAACCGGGCGAATTGATTTTGTGGGGACGGAGGGCGAGGCTTTGCTGCCCATTGAAGCGGCCGAATTGTTGGCGAAACGGCCGTCTCATCCCAACCTCCGCTCTCATCCAGATTTACCTGCCGATACCCGGCTGTGGGCTGCCCTGCAGCGGGCCAGCGGCGGCGTATGGGCCGGCTGCACCTATGATGTAGACAATATCATCACAGTCATTGACGCTGGGCTGTCCGCTTTAGCCAGGGATGGCATCCCAATCAAAGACTAAGGGTTCGTTCACAAATAACTTTTGTTCAGGAAAGGAACCCCAAGGCTTGACAGTTTACCAAAACTCAAAAATTAAAAACGGTCAAGCCCTAAGTAGCCGTTCAGAATTAACATAACAATATGGAACTGAACGGCTACTTTAAGCCCATTCGCTAATTCCTAAAATTCGCTGTACTCTCCACCGAAAATAAGATTTGTCAATCAACCAGGGAGCAATCTCAAACTAAATTGTTTTTGAGGGCCACACGGACAGCCTCGGTACGGCCGTTTACCCCCAACTTCATCAAAATATGGCTCACATGATTCTTCACCGTAAATTTGCTGATATTCAACCGGTAAGCAATTTCTGCATTGGCAAACCCCTCAACCAATAACGAAAGAACCTCAAGCTCGCGTTTTGTCAAATCAAAATCATTTAATACGTTGTCTTTCTGAAATAAAATCGGCGTTATTTCCGGCGACATCGTGGCCATACCGCTATGGGCGACACGGATCGACTCAGCTAACTTATCTGCGGACACATTTTTTAACAAATACCCATTCGCCCCTGCTTCCAATGCAGACTGAATTAGTTCTCGTTCTGAGAAACTAGAAAGGGCAATGATTTGAATATCGGGAAAAGCCTTCTTAATCTCCTTTATGGCAGTCACGCCATCCATTTCCGGCATATACAAATCCATCAGCACAATATCTGGATGGCTTTCCGTACATAATTCAATGGCTTCTATACCTGTTGTTGCTTCCCCCACCAATTCAAAATCTGGATTGGTATCTAAAAATGCAGAGATACCTTTGCGCAGCATGTCGTGATCATCAGCAATCGCAATTCGTATTATTTCGCTCATTTTGCCCCCCGAGTAGCAGCAATCGGCCACCGTACAATGACGGTTGTGCCCCCTCCACTCCTTGAAGAAATATCAATCTCAGCTTGAATCGCCTCGGCTCGCTCCTCCATAATGCTAAGTCCCATCCGCTTCGTGCCCCGCGCAGCTAAATCAAATCCCCGCCCGTTGTCCTCAATTAAAACGATGAGATGCGTATCTGATTCGCTCACCGCAATACGCGCTTTTGTTGCTTTGGAATGGCGTGAAATGTTGTTTAAACTTTCCTGGGCAATGCGATACAGCGCCAGCCTGGTATCAATCGGGAGAGATGTCTTTTTATTAACCGTCACTTCAATATCAATTTCCTTGCGACTCATCGTCGCTTCAGCTAAGTGTTCCAACAATTCCTGAAAGCTGGTAGCGATGAGTGAAGACGGCCGTAACTCCAACAACAGCATTCTCAACTCGGCTAAAGCCCCCTGCGTTAACTGCTGCAGCTGCTGCAAGCTGCGCCGCCCTTTTGCCTGATCATGCTCCCAAAGCGACGGCAAAATATCGGCAATGATACTGGCCGTCCACAATGTCTGGCTAACCGCATCATGTAAATCGCGCGCCAATTTTTGCCTTTCCTCTTTAGCGGTTGTTCTCATTTCTCTCAGCTCTTCACTGATAGAAATCTGGTTCGTTATATCCTGATAAGTCACAAGAATACCCGTTACCAGGCCGTCGGCATCCTGCAATGGAACCTTATTTGTTTGAATCCAGGCTAACGTACCATCCGCATAACGAAGCTGCTCAATATATTGAAGTCTGGGCTGTCTGGAATGCATCACCTCCTGATCATCTGCAATATACTCCGCCGCATGTTCTTCTGCCCACGGCATATCATAATCCGTTTTACCCACAACCTCACGTGGCGATATGCCCGCATTTTGGGCAAACAAGTTGTTGCACCCCATAAACCGCGACATGGTATCTTTCCAGACAATAGCAATCGGCACACTGTTAAAGATCGTCTCCAGCATCCGTTGATCTCGGCGCAGAATGATTTCAGCATGGGCGCGCTCAGTGATGTCTTCATATGTACCCATCAACCCAATGACATTGCCGTCGTCATCAAAAAGAGGAACTTTGCTGGTATTTAGCCAGGCATACGCGCCGTCAGATCGCCGCTGTGGCTCAATAATATTGAGCTTCGGTTTGCCCGACTCCATCACTTCCTGATCATCCCTCAGATAAGCATTTGCTTGATCAACCGTCCACGGCCGTAAATCAAACAAATCGTTATTCCCTACTAAATCCTCTGGCGAAGTAACGCCCCAATCCTCAACACATCTTTTGTTCACCCACACATATTGCGAATTTCTATTTTTCCAAAAGACAGATTGCGGGATGTGATCCAGCATATATTGCAGCTTTTGCAAGAGATCAAAATCTGCAAAAGGGGTGTTTACAAGCTCATTGGAATTTGCGTTTTCGGACAAAATAATTTACCTCCAAAAAGCATTCTATTACAGATTGGCAGAAATCCATTTCACATTATTGAAGAGCCATGCCAATCTGTTTAAGTATCGCGCGACACACTTATTTACCTGAAAAGGATTTATGCAGTGCAATACTAGCTGATAAAGAAGCCTATTCAAAACAGTCCACTCGGACTAGTCCACCTGGACCATGCCACAAATAAGCCACTTTGACGATTTTCAACAGGCAGCAGAGATTGTAAATTTTATCCAAACAAGCACACAAATTTTGGTGCACTTTGGATAGACCTTTAATGAATCAACCCCACACAATCCGTGTCCTCATCGTCGGTAATCACGACCTTTTGCGAGAAAGTCTGTCCAACCTGATGTCCATTCAACCAGATATGGAATTGGTCGGCACCGTATTGACAAATCGTGATGCTATAGAACACGCAGTGCATCTAAAACCAGATGTTGCCTTGATTGATTTGTCCATTTTAGAAATGGAAAGCCTGGTTCCCATCCAACACTTTCATCGAGCATTCCCTCATATCCCCATCATTGCCACGTCCGGTTTTCCCAGAAAGGAACTGATCAAAAACATGATCGATGCCGGTGTCAAACGCTACATCAAAAGAGGAGAGACAGCTCTTTCCATTGTGAATGCCATTCGAGAAGTATGTCAATAGACAAAGGAGGCTTCCCTAAAACGTAATACAAAACCTATCTTTAACAGAATGTCAAAATTCTAGTTTTCTAAAAGGAGTGAAGAATGTCTACCAGAAATTTAAGGCTTATGCTTTTTTTAATCCTCTCCCTTGCATTCATCCTAATCGCTTGCTCAGGTTCCCAAGAACCAGACGCAGAACCGGTCCCATCAGAAGAAAAGGCAGCTGAGGCCCCGGCTGAAACAGTTGAGGAAGCAGCAGAGGAGTCTGAAGCACCAATGGAAACTGCCGATCTATCAATTCTGTGGTTTGCCTGGCAGCCTTGTGAGGCGCTGGGGGAACTCTCTGGGCAATACGATGGTGCCAATGTGACTGTCAACTGTGTGCCGATTGGGGATTGGTACAACACCACATTTACCGATTTTGCGGCTCAGGGTGGTGCTGATTTGGTCGTGATGGACAGCCAATGGATTGGGGAAGCCGTCACCGGTGGGCATGTTTTAAACCTCACCAGCTTCATGCAAGAAAATTTGGATCTGGCTGATTACGTCCCGGCAGCTTTATCAGCCTATGGCGAATATCCGCCTAATGCCCAGGAATATTACGGCGTGGCGCTGCAGGGCGACACCCAAATGCTCGTTTACCGCACAGATTTGTTTGAAGAAGCAGGCTTTGAACCACCAGCCAGTTGGTCTGAGCTGCTTGAGCAAGCCCAACAATTTAAAGAAGGTGACCTGGTCGAAAATGGCTTTGTCACGTTTTGGTGTGGCGCGGTTGCCTGTTACGACACGATGGCCACAGCCTGGAATCAAATGGCCTGGAGTTTTGGCGGTGAATTGTGGGATTCAGAAACGTATCAGGTAGAGGGTGTTTTAAACAGTCCTGAGAATTTAACGGCCGTAAAATTTGCCCAAGAGCTATTTGCCACCGGTCCTGAGGGGGCGGCTAACTTCGGTTTCGACGAAACGGTTGGCGCAATTTGCAGTGGCTCAGTGGCCATGACCACCATCTGGTTTGGCTTTGGCCCGGCATTTTTAGACGCTGAAGGCTGTGCCCAAGCTCCCAATCTGGGTTTTGCCATGGTTCCCGGTGAGGTTGAACATGTCATTAGCCTGGGCGGCATGGGGATTAGCGTGAGCAGTTACACAGATCACCAGGAAGCGGCGCTTGATTTCGTGAATTGGCTGCAATCCGTTGCAACACAAGAAGAGTGGGCCAAGTTGGGTGGATTCAGTGCACGCCAATCTGTGTTGGCTAGCGATACCTTCAACAATGCGGCTCCTTACAACCCCATCTTCTCCGAAAGCTATTTGCTGGTGAAAGATTTCTGGAATTTGCCTGAATACAATGCTCTGCTCGAACCGCAAATGGAGTTCTTGAATCTGGCAATCTCTGGGCAGATGGATGCGCAAGAGGCATTGGATGAAATTGCGCTGATTCAACAAGAAATTTTGGACGAAGCTTATCCCGATAAATAAAGATAGCTGATTGTAGCTAAAAGACATGCGATTTCTTGTAACAAGAAATCGCATGTCGAATGGTTTGACTTGAGAAATGTTTTATGAGTTCTATAAAAACAATCATGTCAACAGCGGCCGAACAGGTAAATGAGGGAAAAATGGAAGACAGGTCAGTTCGGTTACGATTTAAATGGTTAACGGATCGGCGCATGACATTCCTGTTTCTCTCGCCAACGATGCTGCTGCTGTTAGCGATTGCCATTTTCCCCCTCATTTGGTCGCTGCGCTTGAGTTTTGCTGATTGGTCGGTGATTGGGGATGCCGGGACGGCTCCCATTGCCAGTGGCTTTGACAATTACCAACAGCTGTTGGGGTTAGGTGAGAGTGCCAGTCAGCAGCGTTTGGGCCGCGAAGTTGTCAATCGGTTTGCCATTACGGGGCAATTTGTGCTGCCGGCCGTTGGCATTGAGCTGGTTTTGGGGTTTTTGCTTGCAATGCTGCTGAACCGCAATTTTAAGGGGCGCGGGCTGCTGATGACGCTGATGCTGATCCCAATGATGCTGACACCGGTTGTTGTGACGCTGTTTTGGCGCTACATCTTCCGCACGGATATTGGTGTGCTGAACTTCTTTATCCGCTTGCTTGGCAGCAGCAATGTGGATTGGTTGAACCAAATCAAGGTGGCTCCTTGGGCATTGGTGCTGGTGGATGTGTGGATGTGGACGCCGTTTATGATGCTGATTTCGCTGGCGGGGTTAACGGCCGTTCCCCAATATCTATACGAAGCAGCCGATGTAGACCGGGCCTCCGGCTGGTTCAAATTCCGCCACATTACCTTGCCGTTGGTTACCCCCCTGCTGTTGATTGCCATTCTGTTCCGCACGATGGATGCTTACAAGCTGTTCGACCAGGTGTGGGTGCTCACCGGCGGTGGTCCCGGTAGTTCGACACAAACGATGTCTTTTTATTTGTACCAGGTTGCCTTTAATGATTTCGATACAGGGTTGGGTTCGGCCATCGGCTATGTGATGCTGATTGTCATTATTGCCCTGGCAAATATCTTGATTCGCATGTTGAACCAGATTAAGGCAACGGAGTAAAGACAATGACCACGCTAAAACCAACTGGCTCACCCAAATTGACCCACACCTTCAAAGAGATCGCCTTTTGGGGGTCGCTGATTCTGGCGTTTTTGTTCTTTATGTTCCCCCTGTATTGGATGTTGACCACCTCCATCAAGCCACGAGCAGAAGTGGAGCTAACGCCGCCTACGTTTATCCCCTTCGTCGATTTTGAACCCACCTTGAACAATTATGTGGATGTGTTTTTGAAGGACCGTGCCGGGGCGGGCTTAGCCGAAACGGACACGGAAAGCGCCCGAGTCATCAGTGAATTTCCCACCACGTTAAAAAACAGCATCATTATTACGGTGGTGACGACGGTAACGGCCGTTCTCCTCGGCACACTGGCAGCTTACACATTCTCCCGCTTTGAGGTGCCCGGCGAATCGGACATGCTCTTCTTCATTTTAAGTACCAAGATGCTGCCGCCGGTTGTGGTGCTCATCCCCATCTTCCTCATGTTTAGCCAACCGGGAGAACTGGTACTCAACGTTTTACAGAACTTGTCCATTTCCCTGCCGTCAGGCTGGGAAGAAAGCTTAAAAACCTTCACCCTGCGCGACAGCTACCTGGGCCTCACCTTACTGTATACCACCTTCGGCCTGCCGTTTGTGGTCTGGATGATGAAAGGATTTTTTGACGAAATTCCCAAAGAGTATGAAGAAGCGGCCATGCTAGATGGCTATTCGCGGCTGGAGGCAATCTGGAAAATTGTTTTACCCGAAGCCTTTCCGGCAATGTTGGCCACGTCTGTATTTGTGATCATCACCGCCTGGAACGAATTCATCTTTGCCCTGCTGCTTAACCGCAACAATGCCAATACCGTGCCGCCCTTCCTCTACTCAACCATCGGCTACGGCCAGGTGGAATGGGGACGCATGGCCGCCACATCCGTTTTGTACTTAATTCCGCTGGCAATCTTCACCTACCTGGCACGGAACCACTTGCTGCGCGGTGTCACCTTCGGAGCAGTGAGGCGATAAGTATTTTTAGTACAAAGAAACAAAGTAACTAAGGAAAAATCTTTGTCCCTTCCATCCTTCGTACCTTTGTATGAGTTCTTTCTATAAAATTATCATGGCACAAATCAAGATAGACCATCTCTACAAACAATACAGCCCAAACTCACCTTACGCCGTGAACGATGTCAGTTTAGACATTGCCGACAGCGAGTTTTTGGTGCTGCTGGGGCCATCAGGCTGCGGCAAAACCACAACGCTGCGCTGCATCGCGGGCTTAGAAACGCAGACGGATGGCGACATTTTCATTGGGGATCGGTTGGTAAATGGCCTGCCAGCCGGAGACAGGGACATTGCCTTTGTTTTTCAATTTTATGCACTGTACCCTCACCTGAATGCCTTCGACAACATCGCCTTTCCCCTTCGCGCCCAAAAGATTGGCAAGGGTGAAATCAAGCAGCGGGTGGAACAGGTTGCCAAACTGCTGCGCATTGAGCATTTGTTAAAGCGTAAACCTTCTCGGTTGCCTAGTGGCGAACAGCAGCGCATCGCTTTGGGTCGGGCCATCATACGGCGGCCACATGTCTTTTTGATGGATGAGCCGCTGACCAATCTGGATGCAACGCTGCGGATCGATATGCGGGCTGAACTCAAACATCTGCAAGCTGACTTAAAAACCACCATGATTTATGTGACCCATGACCAGACCGAAGCCATGTCGATGGCCCATCGGATTGCCATTATGAATCGAGGGGTGCTGCAACAGGTGGATGAACCATTGACGGTTTACGACCATCCGGCCACGCTGTTTGTCGCCGGTTTCATTGGATCGCCGCCGATGAGTTTTGTGAATTGTCGGCTGGACAATGGCGGCATTGCCGATGCGTCTGGTGCCTTCAAATTACCAGCAGCGCACATTCCGCATTTGAATGAACGCGCACGTTCAGCGGTGTCAGATGAGCTGGTATTTGGCGTGCGAGCGGAGAATGTAACGGTGGAAACGGCCGTATCCAACACCACCCCCATTCGCGGAGAAATTGTCGTTCGTGAACCGATGGGCGATGAAATGATTTACACCATCCAGGTTGGCGACAATTTGATTCGGGCCACCACCGAGCCAACCTTCCAGCTCAATCCTGGCGAACCGGTGGGTCTCACCTTTGATGCAGAGCGCATCCATTTATTTGATGCCGAAACGGAAAAGGCTTTGGTTTTTTAAGAGGGCAGCATGGCACATCTCCAATTAGAACAGATCGACAAACAGTTTGGGCGTACCCAAGTGCTGCACAACCTCAGTTTAACGGTGCAGGATCAAGAGTTCATGGTGCTGTTGGGGCCTACAGGCGCAGGCAAAACGACCACGCTGCGCTGCGTGGCCGGGCTGGAAAAGTTGAACGGCGGGAATGTGAAGATGAACGGCCGTACCATCAACAATATTTCGCCTACCGAGCGCAACGTCGCCTTTGTCTTCCAAAATTACGCCCTCTATCCGCGTAAAACCGTGTACCAAAACATCGCTTTCCCGCTGCAAGCGCGGCAGTTCAGCCAGGCAGACATAGACAAGCGCATCAACGAGGTCACCACAATGCTGCGCATTAACCATCTCCATGAGCGGCTGCCGGGGCAGCTTTCTGGCGGCGAACAGCAGCGGGTGGCGCTCTCTCGCGCCCTGGTGCGCCAGCCCAACATCTTTTTGATGGACGAACCACTCACCAATCTCGATTTCAAGCTGCGGGCCCAAATGCGGGGTGAGCTAAAGCGCATCCAGCAGGATTTGCAAGCCACCTTTTTCTACGTGACGAATGATCAGGTCGAAGCGCTTTCGATGGGCAATCGGGTGGCTGTTTTGCATGAAGGTGTTTTGCAGCAGGTGGGACCGCCCCAAGAAGTGTACGAACAGCCGGTCAATCTTTTTGTCGCCGGGTTCATCGGCAGTGTGCGCATGAATTTTCTGGACTGTGTGTATGACAGCAACGGCCGTTTCCTCAAAGCACCCGATCAGGCGTGGCAGGTGGCAATGAAGAACGGCCGTCACGACGCCATCCTTGCCAACGGCAACAACGACAAACTCATTTTAGGCGTGCGTCCCGAAGACATCCAGTTTAACCAGGGTGCAGTCGGGGCAGACAGCGCCGCCATCGCCGGTGAAATTTATGTGGCTGAACCCTTGGGCGACCGCATCATTTACGACGTTAGCGTGGGGGCAACCATCGTCAAAGTAAAAACACCGCCCACCGTTCGCTTCAAGCCAGGAGAACCGGTACAGCTCAGTATCAACCTGGAACGCAGCCACATCTTTGACAAAATTCAGGAGCATGTCATAAGGAAACATCATGTTTGAACAACGATACAAACAAGTAGAAAAAATCATCGTTATCCTCATGCTTGTGGGCCTTTTGGCCATGTTTCAACCCTGGTTTCAAAATGCAGCGTCGCTGTTAGAAGGGCTTGCAGCGGGCAGCGAATGGGGGCGGCTGTACGGCCGTGAAATTGCCCCGACCATTTTTCGCTACGGTTTTTACACACTGTTGCTCAGTACCGTCGCCTTCATCTCAATTTCGCACTACAGCGGTGACGATTTACAGCGCGCCATCAGCGAAAAAGGGCAGGCGCTGACCTGGCTACTGGTGGCCCTGCCCATCACGGCCGGATTTGCGATTTTGCTAAATTTATCCATTGGCGCAGGGTTTGCCGCCTTTGTGGGGGTATTTGCCTTCATCTACGCTATTTCAACCTGGAACTGGCGGCGGCGCGGCGTCATTGGCCTGGCCGTGGTCAACCTGGGTTTATTGGTGTTAGGCGTGATGGGCAGGGCGGATTTGGGAACGGCCGTTTTCAACACCCTTCTCACCGTCGTTATTATCGGCCTCATCTGGCCGCGTCGAGAGAAATTCTACTAATTTTTAGTAACTATACAGGTGTAATCAATTTGGAACACAGAGTTGCACAGAGAAGCACAGAGAAACACAGAGAGAAGAGAAAGAAAATATGGCTAAAAATCTTTTTTCTCTCTTTCTTCTCTCTGTGAAACTCCGTGTATCCTCTGTGAAACTCTGTGTAACTTCTGGGCCTGAATAGTTATCTGATTTTTAATTCAAACTTGGAGGAAATTATGTCACGACCCGTCACATTATTTACCGGACAGTGGGCCGACTTGCCGCTGGAAACACTGGCGCAAAAAGTGTCGGCCTGGGGGTTTGATGGCCTGGAGCTGGCCTGCTGGGGCGACCACTTTGAAGTAGACAAAGCGTTGTCCAGCGACAGCTACATCCGCGAAAAACGAGATTTGCTAGCGAAATACAATTTACAATGCTTTTCGATTAGCACCCACCTCGTTGGTCAATGCGTCTGCGATCCGATTGACAACCGGCACAAAGCCATCTTGCCAGACCACCTTTGGGGCGATGGCGATCCTGAAGGCGTCCGCCAACGCGCCGCTGAAGAATTAAAAAATACGGCCCGGGCGGCCAAACTGCTTGGCGTCGATGTGGTTAATGGCTTCACCGGCTCCAGCGTGTGGGGCAAACTCTACTTCTTCCCGCCCACCAGCCAGGAAGACATTGAAGCGGGCTATGTCGATTTTGCCAACCGTTGGGGGCCAATCATGGACGTTTTCCAAGAGGAAGGGGTCCGGTTTGGCCTGGAAGTTCACCCCACCGAGATTGCCTACGACATCATCACCTCCCATCGCGCCTTGGCGGCGATTGGCAACCATCCCGCCTTTGGCTTTAACTTTGACCCCAGCCATTTTGTACATCAGTTTCTTGATCCGGTGGCGTTTATCAATGAGTTCCCGGAGCGCATTTACCATGTGCATGTCAAAGATTCGCGGGTGCAGCTAAACGGCCGTAACAGCATCCTTGCCTCACACCTCGACTTTGGCGATCACAATCGCGGCTGGGATTTTGTGTCGCCAGGGCGCGGCGACGTGAAATGGGATCCCATCATTCGCGCCTTAAACCGCATCGGCTACAATGGCCCGCTTTCTATTGAATGGGAAGACAGCGGCATGGATCGCGATTGGGGCGCACCAGAAGCATTAGCTATGGTCCGCAGCCAGGATTTCACCGCCTCATCCGTTGCCTTTGATGCGGCATTTTCATCAGATTAAGAGATGAGGGACACGGAATTACACTGAGAAGCACGGAGTTACCCAGAGAAAGAAGAGAAGAGGAGAAAAATCTCTTAATCTCTCAATCTCATATTCTCTGTGAACCTCTGTGCCACCTTTGTGCATCTCTGCGTCACTCTTAAAAATGGAGGATATGATGGCAAAAGATACCGGATTCACGTCAATGGCCGGACCACAAGCGGAAGGAGAGATTCCTCAGATTGGGGTGGGCATGTTGGGTTACGCGTTTATGGGCAAGGCACACACCAACGCCTACAAAAAGATTCCGCACATGATGTATCCCCCACCGGCGGTACCTCGTTTGGTTGGCATTGCGGGGCGGAATGAAACGGCCGTTGCCGCAGCGGCCAAACGATACGGCTACGAAAATTATTACACCAGCTGGCAGGCGATGCTGGCCAATGACAACATCCAATTGTTTGATAATGGCGGCCCCAACGACGCCCACGCCGAACCGTGCATCGCCGCCGCCGCCGCAGGCAAACACGTTTTCTGCGAAAAGCCGCTGGCGCGCACGGCTGAAGAAGCCAAAACGATGCTTGATGCGGTCAACAAAGCAGGTGTCAAGCATATGGTGGCGTTTAATTATCGCTTTGTCCCCGCCATTCGTCAGGCTTATGAACTAATTCAAAGCGGCGCGTTGGGACGCATCTACCATTTTCGGGCCGCCTACTTGCAGGAATGGGTGATGCCCCACTTTGGCACACCGATGATTTGGCGGCTGGACAAAGATGCCGCAGGCAGCGGTGCCTTGGGTGATTTAGGGGCGCACATCATTGATTTGGGCCGGTATTTGGTGGGTGAAATAACGGCCGTTTCCGCCATGACCCGCACTTTTATTCCGGAACGGCCGTTTGCCGATGGCAGCGGCAGCGGCAAAGTCACCGTCGATGACGCCTTTGTTTCCACCGTCGCCTTTGCCAACGGGGCCATCGGCACCCTCGAAGCCACCCGCTTTGCCGCCGGACGCAAAAATCACGAAGTGCTGGAGATCAACGGCGAAAAAGGCAGTATCCGCTTTAACCTGGAACGCATGAACGAGCTGGAAGTGTATTGGGTGGATGATGCCCCCAACACAACCCAGGGTTTCCACAACGTTCTCATTTCAGAACCACACCATCCCTGGTGGGAAAACTGGTGGCCGCAGGGTCACATCATCGGCTGGGAACACAGCTTCGTTCACGAAATCACGCACATGCTCGACTGTATCGTCAACGACAAGCCGGTATCACCACTTGGTGCAGATTTTGAGGATGGGTATAAAACGGCCGTAATCTGCGACGCCATCCTGCAATCTGCGGCAACCAAGCGTCAGGTTGACATCGTTTATTAAGGTGACAAATAGATCTATACAGCTCGTTGGCTAAGATTGGGCCAATTTCCTCTGGAAAGGCAATTTACATCGAAAAAATTGGCCCAATCTCCTGAGCATCTAAATAGGTTGACAAATAAAAACACCCATGATACTCTTTACTCCAATTGGTCTTACCACTTTACCAGCTTACCATATTGCCACGCTACCACAAGTACAGCGGGGAAATTTTATGAGTACAACTGATTTTGGAACTGTTGAGCGGTCGGCCCTGCCCGACCAGATAGCTGACCGTATTTTGCAAATGATTAAGGACCGCCAGCTAAAGCCGGGCGATAAGCTGCCGCCAGAGAGGGAGTTGTCGGCCATGATGAACGTTGGCCGCCCGGCCCTACGGGAAGCTCTGCGCGCCCTGGCCTTGATGAATGTCATTGAAATCAGGCAGGGCACCGGCGCTTATGTGACCCAGTTAGATACGGCCCAACTGGTGCAGCATCTGGATTTTGTCTTCTCGCTGAATGACACCGCGATTATAGACCTTTTTGACGCCCGTAAAATTGTGGAAGCTGGGATTGCCGAATTGGCCGCCCAGCACACAACCGACGAAGATATTGCCTTGCTTGAAGTTTGCCTCCAAAAATCGGTGGATTCGGCCCATGATCCCGAATTGTTTCTACATGCCGACCTGGAACTCCATACCCTAATTGCCACTATTGCTCGCAATCCTATTCTCCTTCGCTTCATTGAATCTATTCACCAACTTGGTTTAGCCAGCCGCCGCCGTACCGGCCGTCTTGGCGGCGTGACAGAGCAAAGCATGAGCGACCATCATCACATCGTCGAAGCCCTGAAGGCACGCGATCCACAGGCAGCACGGGAAGCGATGCTGGCTCACCTGGGTAATGTGGAAAAAAAGTTAAGGAGCCTGGTCGAAGGAGGTGAAAGTTAGAAAAGGAAGAAGATTCGCAAGTTTGATAACGACATTTGCAGAGGGACAATAAATGCTGTGCATCTAAGTGCCAGCTATGTGTGTACAACAAAAAATAGGAGGATTTTGGTATGACCCGCGTGAGATTTATATTTATTGGAGCGCTCTTATTAAGCGCCATTTTAGTTGCTTGTAGTCCTCAGGAAGTCGAAGTAACGCGCGTCGTCACGGAGACGGAAGTGGTCACCGACCAAATCGAGGTAACTCGTGTTGTTGAGGTCGAGGGAGAGGAGCAGATTGTAACCGAGCAGATTGAAGTGACTCGTATTGTTGAGGTGCCTGCTCAAGAAGGCCGCCCGTTTGAAGGGGTGGAGGTGAACATTTTAACCTTTGTCGGTCCACAGGTGGCCGAACCGCTGCAGCGCCGCGCCCCCGATTTTGCCGAACTGACCGGTGCAGTCGTCAACGTGGTCACGGTTCCCAACAGTGAGTTGTACCAGAAGGCGCTAACCGATCTGGCCACGGGAACAAACAGTTATGATGGCTTCCTTTTTGCCCCGCAGTGGATTGTAGATTTTGCTCCGGCCGGTTATATAGAAGATCTGACAGAACGAGTCAATGCCGACGAAGCCCTGCAGTGGGATGATGTCGCACCTTTCTTTCAGGATTTTAACTCCTACGAAGGCAGCGTTTACAGTATTCCCTTGGATGGCGATTTTCATATGATGTACTATCGCACCGACTTGCTGGAAGAGGCCGGATTGGAGTCGCCCAAGACATGGGACGATTATTTGAATATTGCGGCTACCTTTGACGGCCAGGATTTGAATGGGGACGGCGAGGCCGATTACGGTTCCTGCATCAGCAAAGCCCGCGCCCAACAAGCCTATTGGTGGATCTACACGATTGCTGGCCCGTATGTACAAAGCAAAGGCACTTCAGAAGGCGTTTTCTTTGACCTGGAAACGTTTGATCCCCTGGTAAACAATGATGCCTTCAAACGGGCATTGGAAGTTTACAAAGAAACCACCGACTACGGCCCGCCTGATGAGCTGAATTTAGGCTTGGGCGATATTCGGGGACTTTTCCTGAGTGGTCGCTGCGCGTTGGCACTGGACTGGGGTGACATTGGCACCCTGGCCCTTGACCCGGATAACTCGTCTGTTCAGGGCATCACCGGCTCAAGCATCACGCCAGGTTCCCGCCAGGTGCTGGATCGGGCAACTGGTGAGCTGGTAGATTGCAATGAGGAGACCTGCCCGTATGCCATCGACGGGGTTAACTATGCACCTTACGCGTCATTTGGCGGTTGGGCCGGGGCGGTAAACGCCGGTGCCGACCCGCTGGTGAAAGATGCCACGTATGCCTTCTTCTCCTACATGGCCCAGCCAGACCAGGCCAATGTGGACGTTACCCTGGGTAAAACGGGTTACAATCCTTACCGTTTCTCTCAGTTCCTGAACCGCCAACCCTGGGTTGAAGCTGGTTTTAGCCCCGACGGAGCCGCAAACTATCTTGGCGCTATTGAAGATAGTTTGAACAGCCCGAACATGGTTTTGGATCTACGTATTCCGGGAAATCAACAATACCAACAGGTTGAGCTGGATCGCATTATCGCTCAATACCTGGCCGGTGAACTGGATACCGACCAGGCAGCACAGGCAATTTTTGATGCCTGGGAAGCGATTAGCGGCGAGCAAGGCCGCGAAGAGCAATACCAAACTTATCTAGCAACCATCGGCGCTTCTCAATAGAAATAAGGGATTGGCAGCCTATTTGCTGTCAATCCCTTATTTCACAACTTTGTTATGGAAGTTGAACACAAATCTAAAACCTCAGTCAAGTTAGAATCGGCCACGCAACGCCGGAAGCAAGGGCTGGGTAGCCGTATGGAACGGTGGTCGGGAATGACGTTCTTGATGCCGGCCGTCCTGGCGCTACTCTTCTTAGCCATCTTCCCGACGATTGCTTCCTTGTATCTCTCGCTAAGCCGCTTCAAGTTTGCCAAGGGGGGCTTTGAGCTAGAGTTTATCGGCTTAGAGAACTACCGGGAGCTGCTGGCTGGCACGGAACAGAGCCGCTTTTTGGGGCAGATGGCCCCGATGACCCCGCTGAATTGGATTCTCTTTGGTTTGGTGGCGGTGGCGCTGGTTTTCTTTCTGGTGCGGTATTTGCGGGGCACGGCCGTTTCCGCAGCAGGCATCATCGGGCGGCTGCTTTTTGTGGCAGGCATGGGTGCTTTTGCTTGGGTGGGAATACGGACGTTTGCGCCAAACGGCCGTTTAGGCAGCCTGTTTGTGACCCTTCTCTACGTGTTTGTCGGTGTCATTGTCCAATTTTTCCTCGGATTGGTTCTGGCGCTGCTCACTTCCCAGGATTTGCGGGGCCGCCGCTTCTTCCGGGTCGTTTTTTTGCTGCCGATGATGATTACGCCAGTGGGCGTGGCCTACATGTTCCGCATGATTACCGACACCGGCAAGGGGCCGCTAAAACCACTGTGGCTTAGCCTGGGACTGGTTGATTTCTCCTGGGTGACCGATCCCTGGGGAGCACGGCTGGCCATTATTCTGGCCGACACCTGGCAGTGGGTTCCCTTCATGTTCATCGTCCTCCTGGCCGCGTTAGAAAGCCAGCAGGTTGACGTGATGGAAGCTGCCACTGTGGACGGAGCCAACCCCTGGCAAATTTTCCGCAGGATTACCTGGCCGGCCATCCTGCCAATCGGTTTAACGCTCATCCTGATCCGGTTGATCGAAGCGTTTAAGATCATAGATTTACCCAATATCATGACCAACGGTGGCCCCGGCACGGCCACCGAGTCATTAACCCTGCACGCTTTTATCTCCTGGCGTTCATTCGATCTGGGCAATTCGGCCGCTTTGGCCTATATGCTCCTGTTTGTGGTCACGTTCTTTGCCATAACCTTTGTCAACCTGATACGGCAGCGATTGGCCGCCTGACCAGTATCCGTGTTCGGTAATCCGTGTACCGTAATCCGAAGGCTCTACCTCTGAAAATCCGTCGGGAAACGGGATACGGACTTCGGGTTACGGATATTAGGGGATTTGACGTATGAGAGATCTTTTTGTTCGCAAGACGCTTTTCAAACCATCGCCGGCCGGTCGGTTTGGCTCTTACCTGATCTTGTTTATCTGGACAGGTGTCGTTCTGTTTCCACTCTACTGGTTGGTGGTCACTTCTTTGAAAGCGCCCATTCAAGTCCATGAGGGTCCGTTTTACATTCCCTTTGTTGACTTCGAGCCTACCCTGGAACCCTGGTATTACATCTTGGTGGGCGATTTGAGTAATGATACCTTACGCACTTATTTTAATACGATCACGGTCGCGCCGCTTAGTGCTTTGCTGGCCCTAGTGATTGGTTCAGCCAGCGCCTACGCCCTGGTTCGCTTCACCTATCGACCGCGTACCGGCGCGATTCTGCTTTTTATCGGCTGTCTTGCGCTGGCCACCACAGCTGTTGCGCTGGGTGTGTCCTGGCCGATTGCGGTGACCGCTGCCCTGGCCGTTTTTGTGCTGCTGCTGATCACCATTGGCCGGCGCTTCAAGCGTACTTTGCAGAACGACGACATTGCATTGTGGATGATTTCGCAGCGTATCTTGCCACCTATCGCCATTGTTATTCCCCTCTTTGTGCTATTCCAACAGTTAAATTTGCTCGACACTCGCTTGGCACTGATCATCACTTACGTGACGGTCAACCTGCCCATCGTTATCTGGTTAATGCGCGATTACTTTCTGACGATTCCCCTGGAATTGGAAGAGTGTGCTGCTATCGATGGCGCATCACGTTACGTTATATTTTCGTCTATTGTGCTGCCGCTTGCGGTTCCCGGCCTGGTGGCGACGTTTTTGTTTGTTCTGGTTTTCACCTGGAACGAATATTTGCTGGCCCTTTTTCTTTCAAGCGCCAAAGCGCAAACCTTGCCTTACGTGATCGCTGCCCAAAACGCCGTTCGCGGGCCGCAGTGGTGGTATATGTCGGTCCTCATTCTCATTATGATTATCCCGGTTATTGCTGTAGCCATCGCTCTGGAGCGCTATATCTCACGAGGGCTGTTAATCGGTTCAATCAAATAGAACATGCAGGAGATTTCAGGTGTGGTCACACCACCACAAATGAAAATAGGACGTAGATTTGCAAGGGAGGATAGATGTCGTCTGAACACTTTTTTGTTACTGGAGGAATGGGCTGTATCGGAGCCTGGGTCATTCGCAACCTGGTCCAGGCTGGCGTGCCGGTCACAGTCTTTGATTTGAGTACTGGCGATCACCGGCTGAGGCTCATCATGAGCGAGGAGGAACTGGCCCGCGTCAACTTTATTCGCGGGGACATTACTGACACGGCCGTTTGCCAGGCCATCACCGATTCCGCAGCCACCCACATTATTCACTTGGCCGCGCTGCAAGTGCCGTTCTGCAAGGCAAATCCACCTGTGGGCGCGGCCGTTAACGTGGTTGGCACGGTGAATGTCTTTGAAGCGGCCAAAAAAGCCGGGCTGCGCCAGATTGTTTACGCCAGCAGCGTAGCTGTCTTCGGCCATAAAGACGAATACGATACCACCCGGCTGGCTGACGATGCGCCGCTGCATCCTCACAACCTCTACGGGGTTTTCAAGCAGGCCAACGAAGGGACGGCCCGCATTTACTGGCAAGACGACGGCATCGCCAGCATTGGGTTACGGCCGTATACCATTTACGGCCCAGGTCGTGATCAGGGGATGACCTCAACACCAACCCAGGCCATGCTAGCGGCGGCGAAGGGGGAAAACTATCACATCTCCTATGGTGGCTACAATGGCTTTCAATATGTTGATGACGTGGCCAGGATATTTATTCAAGCAGCCCGAACTAAATATGAAGGAGCGGGTGTCTTTAACATTGAAGGGTCTGTCTCCCACATGCGTGACGTGGTAGCCGCTATCGAAGCGGCCGAACCGGGCATTACGGGACGCATTACTTACGAAGATAAACCGCTCATGCTCCCGGACGGCCAGGAAGATGCAGCCCTGCGGGAGCTGTTGGGAACGCTGCCCGACACGCCGCTCCAGGCAGGGGTGGCGCAGACGGTGGCTCATTTTAAGCAGGCTTTGGTGGACGGCCGTTTACCGCAGGAGTCAACCGCATGAAATGGGCACGTTTTAACTATCAAGGCCAACCGCGATACGGTCTCTTAAACGGCACCACAATCCAGCTTACCGGCCACACATGGTCAGACGTGCTGGCGGGAAAACCGGTCACTCATGAAGGTGAAATTGCACAAGACCAGGTGACTTTGCTCAACCCTATCGGCCGTCCGGGTAAAATTGTTTGTGTGGGCTTGAATTATCTAGATCACTGCCGCGAGACGAACACCCCTCCCCCAGATAGTCCCGTGCTGTTTACAAAATTTACCACGTCCATCAATGATCCTACCGGGGACATCGTTTGGTCAGGAGCACTGACACAAGAAGTGGATTTTGAGGCAGAACTGGCGGTTGTGATTGGCAGGCAGTGCCGCCAAATTGAGGAAGAGGATGCCCGGGATTTTGTAGCCGGGTATACGGCCGCTAATGATGTGAGTGCCCGCGACCTCCAAATGGGCGACGGCCAATGGATTCGCGGCAAGAGCCTGGACAGTTTTTGCCCTCTTGGCCCAGTTTTTGTGACGGCCGATGAAATTCCTGATCCGCAAAAATTGGCGATTCAGTCGATTCTCAATGATCAGGTGATGCAAGACAGCAATACAAACGAGATGATCTTTTCTGTAGCCACGCTGGTTGCCTTTTGTTCGCAGGCGTTCACGCTGGAACCGGGTGATATTCTGCTGACCGGTACGCCGCACGGCGTCGGGTTGGGCCGCGATCCGCAAATTTATATGCAGGATGGTGATCTCATTGTGGTGGAAGTTGAGGGCATCGGCCGTCTAGAAAATCGGTGTCGGGTTGTCTGATGTTGAACGATATTGAAATTGTAGACAGTCACATTCATTTTTGGGACCCTGGGCAGTTAAACTACCCCTGGTTACAGGATTTACCGGCTCTGAACCGCGCTTTTTTACCGGCGCAGTTGGCTCAGGCAGCAACGGCCGTTAACCTGCAAAAAATCGTCTTCGTCCAGGCCGACTGCGTACCGGAGGATGGCCTGGCGGAAGTGGCCTGGGTCTCCCAACTGGCGCAAACTGAGCCGCGCATTCAGGGCATTGTGGCCTTTGCTCCGCTGGAAAATGGGGCAGCCAGTGCCGCCTATCTGGAAAAATTGAAAGCCTTTCCCCTGGTTAAAGGAGTGCGCCGCCTCATCCAATCTGAAGCGCCGGGTTTTGCCACCCGGCCAGACTTTATTCAGGGCGTGCGGCAGTTGGCCCAATTTGGCTTCAGCTTTGACATCTGCATTGTGCATACCCAGATGCCTGAGGCTATCGACCTGGTTAGCCAATGCCCTGAAGTAGCCTTTGTCCTGGATCACTTTGGCAAACCGGCCATCGCCGACAAACGGCTGGAGCCGTGGGCGATGCAAATACACATGCTGGCGCAGTATCCTCACGTTTGGTGCAAATTGTCCGGTCTGGTAACAGAAGCAGATCATCAAAACTGGACGGTGGCGGATTTACGGCCGTATTTAGAAGTTGTTCTGGCTGCTTTTGGCCCCCAACGGCTGCTGTTTGGCGGCGATTGGCCCGTGTCGCAATTGGCAGCCAGTTATCAGCGATGGGTAGAAACGGCCGAGGATCTGCTCTCGGCCTTGTCAGAAGCAGACAAACAGCGGGTGTTTTTTGAGAATGCCCAAACATTTTACCAATTGGAGTAATAAATAAATGAAAATTACGAGCCTTACGGCTAAAGATATTCGTTTTCCAACATCCCGTACCCTGGATGGCAGTGATGCCATGCACACAGACCCGGATTACTCGGCTGCCTATGTGATTTTGCACACAGATGGTGCGTACGAAGGGCATGGCATGACGTTCACCATTGGCCGGGGCAACGAGCTGTGCGTGGCGGCGATTGAATCGTTGGGTGCCCTGCTTGTGGGCCAATCGCTAGCAGACATGACGGCCAATATGGGTAAGTTTTGGCGTACCCTGGTGAGCGACAGCCAGTTTCGCTGGCTGGGGCCGGAGAAAGGGGTTATCCATCTGGCAACGGCCGCTTTGGTCAATGCCGTCTGGGATTTGTGGGCCAAAGCCGAAGGCAAGCCGTTGTGGAAGCTGCTGGCCGACATGACGCCGGAGGAATTGGTGCGTTGTATTGATTTTACCTATGTGACTGATGTGCTGACGCCGGAGGAAGCGCTGGCGATGTTAACGGCCGTTGCCGACAGCAAAGCCGAACGCATAGCCGAATTACAGGCCGACGGCTATCCCGCTTACATTACCTCAGCCGGTTGGTTGGGCTACAGCGATGAGAAAATTCGCCGCCTATGCCGCGAATCATTAGCCGCCGGGTGGACCCATTTCAAAATCAAGGTAGGCGTGGACGTGGCCGATGATGTGCGTCGCTGCGGCGTCGTGCGCGAGGAGATCGGGCCAGATTGTAAGCTGATGGTGGATGCCAACCAGATTTGGGATGTGCCCCAGGCGATTGCCTGGATGGAGCACCTGGCTCCCTTTGACCCTTGGTGGATTGAAGAACCAACCAGCCCCGACGATGTCCTGGGTCATGCCGCCATCCGCCGTGCCGTTCATCCTATCAAAGTGGCAACCGGGGAACATGGCATGAACCGGGTCTTGTTCAAACAGTTGATGCAGGCCGAAGCGATTGATTTTTGCCAGATTGACAGCTGCCGTATGGGGGGCGTCAATGAAGTGATCATCGTTTATCTGCTGGCGGCCAAATTTGGCATCCCCGTTTGCCCTCATGCGGGCGGCGTGGGGCTGTGCGAGTATGTGCAGCATTTGCAGATGTTTGACTATGTGAGCATCAGCGCCAGCATGACGGACCGGGTAATTGAGTTTGCCGATCATTTGCACGAGCATTTTGTTGACCCGGTTCGATTGCGGAACGGCTGTTATCTCCCTCCCCAACAACCTGGCTACAGCATTCAAATGACGGCCGAAACATTGCGGGATTATGTGTATCCTCATGGGGCCGTCTGGCAAGAAATGGTACTTGCTGAGGGATGAAAACGATGATCACCCATTTACAATATGGGCATAGTGGATTGGATGTCGATCTGCCCTTTACGCAGGTTACGGAACTGCGCCCTCAATTTGTACCTGGGCTGGCCGATGAACAAGCTGGATTTGAAACGGCCGTTCGCCAACCCATCAACAGCCCTCCCCTGGCAGACATAATCGCTGCCGACGACACCGTGGCTGTGGTGATTGCCGATATTACACGGCCGTTACCGTCAGACCGGCTGCTCACCTGGCTTTTTGCCGAGCTGGCTCACGTTCCGGCGGCAAACTTTACCATTATCATCGGCAGAGGCAGCCATCGCGCCACAACGGCCGTGGAAATCGAACAGCTTGTCGGACCCAAAATTGCCAACACCTACTGCATTGTCGATCACAACGCCTATGACAATGATGAATTGGCACAGGTCGGGGTCATCGCTGACGGACAGGTGCCGCTCCAGTTGAATAAGGCGTATGTGGCCGCCGACCGGCGCATTGTCATGGGGTTCATTGAACCCCATTTTATGGCCGGGTTTTCCGGCGGCTACAAGGGAATTTTTCCGGCCGTGGCGGGCATCCGGGCGATCATGCACTATCATCGGGCTGAAGCCATTGGGGATCCCAAAAGCACCTGGGGCGTGCTGGAAGGTAACCCGACCCAGGCCCAAATTCAGCAATATGGATCGGCCGTTCCGCTGGATTTTTGTATCAACGTCACCTTGAATCATAAACGGCAGATCACCCGTTACTTCTGCGGCGACCCGTTGGCCGCGCATGAGCTGGGCTGTGCTTTTGTGAAGGAAACGGCGATGGTGGGCTGTGAACGGCCGTTTCCCATCGTCATTACCAGCAACAGCGGCTACCCACTGGACCAAAACCTGTATCAAACCGTGAAAGGCATGTGCGCTGCGGCCGAAATTGTGCAAGAAGGTGGGTTGATCATTGTTGCCGCACGCTGTAATGATGGCTTTCCCGAGCACGGTAACTTCACCAAACTGCTGGTGGAACACGATTCACCCCAGGCATTGCTAGACACGATCTTTAGCCCAGGCTTTCATATGTTGGATATGTGGCAGGCGCAAAAACTGGCTCAGGTGCAGCTAAAAGCTCAGGTTGCCCTTTACAGTGAACTCAATGCGGCCGAAGTGTTGGGTGTTCGCATTGAGCCAATCGCCAATATGAATCTGTTTCTCCAAGACAAATGTAAAGAAATGGGGTCGGATGTGAATACGGCCGTGTTACCCGAAGGCCCAATGACGATTCCGTATCTTATTTAGACTTACCTTCAAGAGGAAGTAAGAGGCTCGCCCCATCCTGCAAGATTGACGAGCCCCTTAGCAAGTGACAGATCAATTTTGAATAGAAGCCTTCCATCCGCAGCTTTTTTGCTGCCTGAAGGGCAGACCATTCTTATTGATCCGACACTTGAGTTTTATCACTTTTGAACCCGATTCACAAGGCGTCTGGGCAGTCTGACAACGATGTCTTATTTAAAAAGGAGGTGCAAGGCAAAAATAAGGAATCTGATTAAAAACACCTATTGGAAGTTCACCGAGTTGATAACAACCATTTTTCTAAACGGCTCTAGGCACAATGCGGGTTTATCAAGCCTGCCAGGGCGGCACGATGAGTTTATTTAGAACCCAGGAGGATTGAAGTGAAAAACAAAAACAATTTTCTTAAAGTAGTCTTGTTTCTAGCAACGATGACGGTAATGCTGATACTTTCTAGCTGTGGTACCTCGTCAGAACCTGAGACGGTGGTCGAAACTGTCGTGGAAACAGTGATTGAAACAGTAGAGGTCCCAGTAGAAACCACGGATTCATCGGCAGATAATCCGTACCGGCCAAATGAGCTGTTTGACGCTGTAGAAGTTCTGAAGGCGGCAACCGATGGGCAAAGCGCACCGGCAGGGGCCAAATTTGCCTTCCTGGCCAACAATTTATCCCCTTTCTGGACGGCCGCTCAAATCGGCGTGGGTCGTGCCTCCTCAGAACTCGGTGTGCCTATCGCCTTTCAGGCACCAACGGCTTCTGACCTGCTTAGCCAACAGCTTTCGATGTTAGAAACCTTTGTTAATGATGGCTATACCGGAGTTGTCTTTTCGGCCATCGACCGCGACGCACCAGCACCCATTATCGAACGGGCTGTTGAACAAGGAACCATTGTCCTCAACATGGACTCCGACGCCACCGGCAGCGATCGCGCAATGTACATCGGCATGTCTGATTACGATGCGGGTAAGGCGGCAGCGGAGGCGGCCCTGGAAATCATCGGCGAGGGCAAAATCGTTGGATTGGTCGGGTTTGCCACGGCGCAAAACGCGCAAGATCGCATTGCTGGGGTCAATGATGTGTTCGAAGGGACAAACATGGAATTGGTGGAAGTCATGCTGGACGACGTCAAGCCAGAAGTAGCCCTGAGCAATGCCCAAACCGCCATTCAGAAATATGGCGATGAGCTGGCCGGGTTTATTACCTTTTATTCTTATGATGGCCCGGCAGCCTGCCAGGCCATTAAGCAGGCCGGTTTAGTGGGCGATGTAAAGCTGATTGCCTTTGATGCCGAGCCGGAAACGCAAGTTTGTATGGAAGAAGGCGTGGTTCAGGCGATGATTGGGCAGCGGGTTTACTTCTACGGTTATCTGAGTGGTTATGTCATGCATGCCATGTCTATCCTCGGTGAGGAAGAGACGATGACCTTGCTGGATCCTTACCTGGATGAGTTGGGAGATGAAGGCAAAATCCGGCTGAATACAGGGGTGGATGTCATCAAGGCAGATTCGCTTGACTTGTACAAAGCGTATCTTGACGGGATAGGCATTGCTTCACAATAAACGTTTGCTTGAGGCGTAAATTGACCGTAGGGCAAAACAGTTTTGCCCTACGGCAATGGAGCGAGGTAGAAAGTGGTTAACCAGCAGCCCCTCCTGACGATGGAACATATTGTCAAAGGCTTCCCCGGCGTTCAGGCGCTGGATGACATTGAGTTTACCGTTTACCCTGGTGAGATTATTGGCTTTTTGGGTGAGAATGGAGCTGGCAAATCGACACTGATCAAAATTCTTTCTGGCGTCCATCTAAAGGACAGCGGCACAATTCGCTTTAACGGCCAGGAAATCTCCCCTCACAGCCCACAAGAAGCACAAAATCTGGGCATCAGCACCATTCATCAGGAGCTGGCCTTGATCCCTTACCTGTCGGTGGCGGAAAACATCTTCCTCAACCGGGAGCCGTGCCGGGCATTGGGCCTGGTGGATTTCCGCCGCATGAACCGGGAGGCAGAAGCCATTTTGCATGATCTCGGTGCAGAAATTCCAGGCAAGAAGCTGGTGCGTGAACTGAATGTGGCCGCGCAGCAAATGGTGGAGATTGCCAAGGCGGTCTCCCAAAATGCGCGGCTTATTTTGATGGATGAACCAACTTCGGCTTTGTCTAGCAAGGAAACGGCCGCATTGTTTAGCCTCATGCGTCGTTTGCAGGAACGGGGCGTGGCCGTGGTGTTTGTGAGCCACCGGCTGGATGAGATACGGCAGATTGTGGATAGGGTGGTTATTATGCGAGACGGCCGTCACGTAGGCACCTACCCCATTGAGGAAGTTAGCGAAGAAAAAATCATCCGACTGATGGTGGGCCGGGACGTGGGGCTTTTCCCCAAAGAAACGGCCGAAATCGGAGAGCCGGTGCTGGAACTGCGCAACATTTGCGGCGACAACGGCGTTGAGCATATCGATTTAACGGTTCGTGCCGGGGAGATTGTGGGGCTGTCCGGCTTGGTCGGTGCCGGGCGCACGGAACTGGTGCGCCTCATTTGTGGTGTAGATAAGGTGACGCAGGGGGAGATTTTGATAAACGGCCGTTCCGTCAAAATCAAGTCGCCCCGGCACGCCGTCCAACAGGGGATTGGCTGGATACCCGAAGACCGCAAATTGCATGGCCTCATTCTGGAGATGGATGTGAAAGACAACACAACCATGGCCATTTTACAGCGCATTTCCAATATGTTTGGCGCAATAAAAAACAGTGAGGCCAAAAAAGTCACCCGCGAATATGTCTCTTTGCTTTCCATTGCCACGCCTGGCCTGGCACAGCCGGTACAGAACTTAAGTGGTGGCAATCAGCAAAAGGTGGTGCTGGCCAAATGGCTCAGTACAAACCCCAAGCTGCTCATCATGGATGAACCCACACGCGGTATCGACATTGGGGCCAAAGCGGAAGTCCATGCTTTGATGAGCCGCTTGGCCCAACAGGGAATCGCTATCTTGATGATTTCCTCAGAAATGCCGGAAATCATTGGCATGAGTGACCGGGTCATTGTGATGTGTCAGGGCAGGATTACCGGCGAGTTTGAACGGGGCAGCTTTAGCCAAGAGGAAATCATGACCTGTGCCACCCAGTTTTTAACAGTTGATGCTGAGCTGCCAGTTGAAACAAAGATGAAGGAGAAAGAATATGGCTAACGCTGTCACAAAATCCCATTCGAGCAATCGTCAGTTAATGGATGGCCTAAAAGGAGTCGTTACCGCACCAGAGTTTTTGAATTTTGTAGTGGTTATTATCCTGTTCATCATTGGCGCTGTGGTCAACCCCCGATTCATCGGCATCGAAAATCTTAAAATTCTAACGCGCGATACAGCAATTCTGGCCATTGTGGCCATCGGTGTTGGCTTCACCATTATTACCGCTGGCATTGATCTCTCCCTTGGCTCCATTATTGGCTTGGGAGGCGTTTTAACCGCCTATTTTATTGTCAGAATGGAACTGCCATTGGGTATTGGGGTCCTCCTGACTTTTGTGGTAGCCATCGCCATCGGTACCTTCCACGGTCTATACGTCACCAAGCTGCGGATGCACGGCTTTCTGATAACGCTGGTCACGTTGGGGGTCGCCAGGGGATCTATTCTGGTCTTAACAAACGGATTCCCCATTACCGGTGTGCCGGACTCATTTGCTTTTCTGGGACAAGGATTTCTTTTGGGGATCGTGCCGGTACCAGTGGTGATCTGCGTCATTGTGGCTTTGCTGGCCCACTACTTACTGCGCTACACCTACATCGGACGCCAAATCTATGCGGCCGGGGGAAATATAGAAGCCACTCGTCTTTCTGGCGTCAATGTAGATGCCCGCATAATTTTGTGTTACATCATCTCAGTGGTATGCGCCAGTTTGGTAGGCATTATTCAG
>JBNKLQ010000041.1:0-30573 GCA_050292445.1 Promineifilaceae bacterium (SeqCode)
TCGCTTGGGCCAAAGAAGCCGAGCGGCGCGGTGCGGGCGAAATTTTGCTCACCAGCATGGATGGCGACGGCACGCAGGAAGGGTACGACATCGAACTCACCCGCGCCATTGCCGATGCCGTCAACATCCCCGTCATTGCCTCCGGCGGTGCAGGCACCCTGCAACACTTTGCCCAGGCGTTAACGGAAGGCAACGCCGATGCCGCTCTAGCCGCCTCGCTCTTTCACTACAAACAACTCACCATCGCTGAAGTAAAAGCGTATTTGGCAAAACAAGGAATTCCAGTTCGCCGATAAATGACAAACACAGTCTCATTCACTTACAAGAGTACAAAAACTAGCGCAGTCAGTGGTTTTCTGTTTCTCCTAGTAACAATCTTTACGGCGGGCTGCTTTTTGTCGCTAATTGGTACGCTCATTGCAGCTATCTTGGCAGAAAAATTTTTCGCTCAAGAACTGCCTCAATATTCATTAGTATTTGTCTTTGTTGTCCTGACAATTGGTTCTCTATTCTCTGGATATTGGAGAAGACTAAATACAATCTCGCTTGAAGATGATATTTTGAGTTGGCAATCAGGGCCAAAAAAGGCGCAATTTATCCGACATGGTGAAATTAAGAGTGCCAAAATCTACAAAGGCAGCCTGATTATCAATGACAACATCAAAATTTTTCTAAGAAGCTTGCCTCAAAAAACACATATTGAATTTGTGTCAATTCTTCCCGCTTGGTTACCTGAAACTGCACTATCCAAAGAATGGAAAGCTTATTTGCACAGCAAGGAGCAATTAAAATATGAATGGGAGAGAAAAGACACCTTTTCCATATCAGCCAGCACCAATGCAAAGAAAACCGTCTGGATACGAAAAATTAGTATCGTAGGCTTAATATTTTTGGTCTTGGCAATTGGCACAGTAATAGCTTTTAATTTTCCTGAAAGCTTATCCTCCTCTCTAGTCTGGCTTCTGATCCCACTGGCTTTTCTTTTTCTATTTATTTGGCAAGTCACAAAATATAGAAGAATCCAGGTAGATGAAGTAGGGATTACGTACCAACAAGGCAAAAAAGAACTTTTTTTGCGTTGGGAGGATATTGAAGTAATAGCTTTTCAAATCAATTTAGAACAGCTTCTCATCTGGCAAGGGCCTCGCTATAAATCGTACTCTTACAAGCGAATCGAGACTGAAGACATGAATGAGGTAGCCAATACTATTTTTCAGCAGGCAATGATCAGAAACATACCAGTTACATGGGTTTAGACATGCAAAATTTGAAATTTGATGAGAAGGGCTTGATTACGGCCGTTCTCCAACACCACACCACGCGCGAAATCCTCATGGTCGCCTGGATGAACGCCAAGGCGCTGGAACTGACGCTGGAAACTGGTGAAGCCCACTTTTGGAGCCGCAGCCGTCAGGAACTGTGGCACAAAGGCGGCACCTCCGGCAACGTGCAGCGCGTCCGCGACATCCGCGTGGACTGCGATGGCGACACCCTGCTGCTGCAAGTAGACCCGGCCGGGCCGGCCTGCCACACAGGAGAAATAAGCTGCTTTTTTGGGAGATTGGAGACCGGAGACTAGAGATTTTTCTCTGCGTCTCCTCTGCGCATCTCTGTGTTGCGCTTTTTATTATGTTTGACCCGATACGCATCCCAAGTTATAAAGGCAGCGATAAGGAAAACGGCCGTTCCGCCATTCTGCATCATCTTAAACAACATGTGAACTTGCTGCCAAATTCCCAACTGTTCTTGAAAAATGATGACGCGCTGGATGCCACGCTCTGCGTTTTGGTCGGCGCAGATTTTTTGCGCGGCCTGGCAGACCCACCAACAAACTTGAAGCAGACCCAGAAAGAAGGTTAAATATAGGTCCGCACAAAAAGAGAGCAAGCAAATGAATAATTTTATTGACGAACTATTTGCCACCCTGCAAGAACGAAAAAATAATCCTACGCCCAATAGCTACACCGCCAGCCTGCTCACCGCTGGTGAAGACGAGATCGTCAAAAAGATTGGTGAGGAAGCGGTAGAGGTGATTTTAGCCGCCAAAGGGCAGGGCAATCAGCGTATAGTGGAAGAATCAGCCGATCTTGTCTATCATTTACTGGTGCTGCTAGTTTCTCGCGATCTGAGCTGGGATGATATTCGGGCAGAACTCCAGCAGCGGCACCAGTAAATTATAAAGAAGGAAGTAAGCTTTGAGCGAAGTAAGCACAAACTGGCAGCGGGTGATAGACCTCACGGAAGGGCAAGCCATGGTCGTCACCGATCTGCACGGCGATTGGGATGCGTACCAACGGTATCGCGACACTTTTTTTCAACTGCGCGCCTTGGGCCAGGCAGACATCCTCATCTTCGATGGGGATATGATTCATGCCAGCGCCCCTGTGGCACAAGACAAATCAATTGAGATTGTCCAAGATATCATTGAGTTAAAAAAAGAGTTGGGAGACAACCTGATCTACGTGCTGGGCAATCATGAACTGCCACACATCTACAGCATCACCTTGCAAAAAGGGGATGAGCTATTTACACCCCGCTTTGAATTTGCTATGGGCGATCATCGAGAAAAGATTACCTCTTTTTTCGACTGCCTGCCGTTTTATGTACGCACTCCTGGCGGGGTGTCCATTTGCCATGCTGGGGCCAGCACAGCTTTAGGGGAAACCAACGGCATTGAGCGGCTGTTTAACTTTTCTCACCAAGATATTTTAACGCGGACCCGGGCACAAATTACGCAGGAGGAACGGCCGTCTCTCGTCCGAGCCATGCGCAAAATGCACGGCCGTACCTACAACGAGATGGCCCGCAAATGGTTTGCCGTCTCCGGCCTGGATGATCCCCGCTACGATGACTTTCTCGTGGGCACCCTGGCCACCTCTGACCCAGACTTTGAACTACTCTGGCCCGCCATGTTCTCCCGCAACGAGAAAGAGTATGGCGACAATAGCTACAAGGTGTTGCTTACCACCATGCTGCAAGCGCTCTCCCATAATTTTGAGCGGCAGTCTGTATTGGTGACCGGGCATATCGATTGCCAGGGCGGGCACAAGGTGGTCAACCGGCAGCAGCTGCGCCTGGCCAGCGCCAAACATGCCTTACCACGTGAAGCCGGCCTTTATTTGCTGTTCAACGTTCGGGAGCGGTTTGAAACGGCCGCAGATCTGGTCCCCAATTTACGCTCAGTATTTCGCAGCTAGCCGCTTAGGATTCCAGTAAATTTTGGAAAAATCCAGTCGATTTGCCTTTGTTTTGCTGAATGCGGCTGAGAAGGGTTTCCGCCCGTTCGGCCATACTGGTGTCAGCGAGACGGCCGTACAGCCGCTGCGCCAACTGCGCATGTGGTTTCGCTTTATCCCAGCTTCTCTGCTTACACAAGACAATCGCCAAACGATAGCTTACCTCAGCGACCGCTCGGCTGCTGCGCGATTTCTTGGCCACTTCTAACCCCCGCTCCAGCTCACGCAAAGCCGGCCGCTTTTTCCCCATTTCCTGATAGCTCATCCCCATACCACTAAGAACGTTGGCCTCTTGCAGCGTCAATTCATTCGCCTGAACCAGTTCCAAGGCCTCTTTGTAATGTTCCATTGCCTGTGTTTGGTCATTGATGAGACGATATAAGTCCCCTAGCTCTGTTAAGATTTCCGCTTCACCAGCTTGATCCTTTACGGAACGGGCCAAAGACAGGGCAGTTTCAAATGCCTCCAATGCCGGGCGTACCTGGTTCAGCTTGCGGAATAACAGACCCAATTCGCGCCAGTGCCAACTTTGTGCTGCCACATCTCCCAGCGCCTGGACCATCGTCAAACTTTGTTCCAGGTAAGTGATTGCTCGGCTAAAATCCCCCCACAATTCATACGCCTTGGCCAACTTGGTTAGCATGGCCTGCTCAATCTGACGATTATTTCGCTCACGACTTAAGAGCAAGGCGCGCTTGTACATCCGGCCGGATTCGGTGTAGTTGCCCTGCGCATCAAACGCTGTTCCCAATTTCGTAAATGCGGCCAATTCTTGCACCTGATCGGTAATTTCTTGGGCAGCAACCAGGCCGCTTTCATAATGAGCCAACGCATCATCAATTTCCTTCTTGATCAGATGAAGATCACCCAAACGCAGTAGGTTCCTGATGGTTTTACGCCGATCATTGCTTTCCTGGGAAATAGTCAGGGCATAATTGTAATATTCAATTGCCCGGTCAGTAAAACCAGACGCTTGATACAATTCACCCAGATTGCCTAATACCTCCCCTTCGCCCACGCGATCCCCAATTTGGCGAGCAATCGTCAGAGTTTGTTTAAACAATTGGGCCGCTTCTTTATACTCGCCAGAATCCAGATAAACCTTGCCCATGCTGTTCAAAATGCGCTCCACACGGGTGCGGTCACCAATGTCGCGGGCAATGGCCAATGATTGTTTGTAATAATCTTCAGCGCGGATTGGATCGCCCAACTCGCGGTAGGTCTCGCCCAAATTGTGCAGTGCTTCCGCTTCCTTATACCGGTTGGCCAAACGCTGAAAAATTTGTAATTCTTTTTCATGAAAACGCACAGCGCGCTCCGGCTCACCCTTTTGCCGATAAACCAGACCCAGGTTGCCCTGCGAACGGCCTTCTTCTGCCCGATTGCTCAGTTCGCGAGCAATCGCCAAATGTTCTTCATGGAACTCAATAGCACGCTCGATGTAGCCTAAAGCTGCATAGGCCAACCCCAAATTTCCCAGCCCCTTGCCTTCCAACTCGCGGATGTTTTCCGCACGAGCCACGTTCACCGCTTGCTCAAAATACATCACGGCTACGTCTAATTTGCCAATGTCCAGGTAGGAAAGGCCCATCGTGTTATAGGAATTGCCGGCCGCGCGGCGTTCGTCGGGCGTCTCCTCAGCGCCGTCCCACTCTGGCGGGGAGAGCTTGCCGGTAACTCTGGTATAAACAGCGGCGAGCGTCTTCTCGGTTTCGGCCCAGTCACGGTAACGCTGCTCTTTAGGAATGGCAAGGGCGCGCTCAATAAATTGGCGCAGCGCCAGGGGCAGTTCAGTATCGAGAGGTTTGATACGGCCGTCTACATGCACCTCCCGTAACGCTTCCCGCGTCTCACCTTCAGCGGCAAAACGCCCTGTCACCATTTCATACATAATGCAACCTAACGCATAAATATCCGCCCGAGCATCCAGACCCTTGTGGGCCCATTGCTCTGGGGCCATGTACAGTGGCGTACCCGCCACGCCCTGCGTTAGCTGGGTGCGGCCAATATTTTCCCGACTGTTCTCCAGCGAACCAACGGTTGAGCCGGGACTATGGCCTGATAACGTGCTGGCCAGCCCAAAATCGGTCACCCGGGCAGAGCCGTCATGGCCGATGAGAATATTTTCTGGTTTAAGATCGCGATGTACCAAGCCGGGGATTTTTTGGGTGGCAAAGCGCATACCGCGCGCGACGTGCAAAGCAAACAAGACGGCCTGTTCCAGCGGCAAAGGCTGCCCCTTTAGCCAGGAACGCAGCGACGGTGATTTTTTACCCTGTGGCTGAACAATCCATTCCAACACCAGATACACTTCACTGCCATCTCCAACTCGCTCTACCCGGTACGCTTGCACCACGTTGGGATGACGGCCGATTTCCACCCACATCGTCCCTTCACGTAAAAATAAGTCACGAGCGGCACGGTGCGACAAGAATTCTGGTTTGAATGTTTTGAGGGCAACAAGCTCAGAGGTGAAATGATCACGACAAAGAAAAACAATCCCCATGCCGCCTTCCAACGTATTCACAACTTCGTATCGTTCTGCAATGTATCGTTTAGCCGACTTGCGATCAGAAGTTGGGGGGGGCAGCTCTTCAAGTGGAGACCGGGTTGCAGTTTCAGTCATGAGACGGTTTTTTGGCTAAGTCGTTTGGTTGTGTAAAAGCAGGCGTATCTTATTTCAAAGAACTTTTGCGCTTTCACTTACATGAATACGGCCGTTTCAAAATAATAAGCAGGCCAAGTATAACATTGAGTATAAGCATTTGTCATTGTTACAAAATAGTACCCAAAATGAGTATCTCTTAGACTATTTCGCTTTTTTGGGTCAAAATAGGATACAATCCAGCCCACATTGCCGCAAAACTGGAAGAGAATGCGTCAAATTGGAAGAAGAGCCATATGCAAACCATTATCATTATTTGGCTGATATTGGGGCTCCTCGCCTCAATATTGGTGGTTGCAGCCCTCATGCTATCCTCCCGACTAAGCCAGGAAGAAGGCTTAACTGAAAGTTACGACGATTGGGAAGAAAAAGAAGCTGAGGTTGCACACGAGATGTACCCACGACAAGCTGAACAACAGTAGGTCAGCAACCATATTCCCATAATTCAACACTCCTAGGCCTGGCTTGGTGACGGTTGCTGCATCCACGCTATAATCCCCTTCATGTGGTTCAAGCTAAAACACAAATTTGCGCCCATGCTTGCCCCGTTAGCCCTGGGTTTGTTTGCTGGACGGGTACTGAGTGAGCAGTGGTCTCTCTACTACGGAGCCAGCTTATTTGCAGCGATTTTACTCACAGCGAGTCTGTCGCTTTTAGCACTTTTTAGCTTGTGCCATCACCCACTGCGCCAGACATGGCCGCTGCTTCTGCTGCTAGGCTACGTATTGTACCCACATCCCAGCCCCGTCGCGGCCGCTGTTGTGCTACTGGTGGTAACGGCCGTATTGGCCCAATTATTACCTTTCCCCCAGCAAATTTTACCGCCTGCCCGCCTCTTGAAGCTGGGGCTGTTCAGCAGCATCATTTTGTTTGGCTTGCTGTACTTATTCACTTTAGCGCCAGGCCTGCTGCCAGCGGACAATGGCGAGTTTCAGCTCGTGGGTGCCACACTGGGGGTGGCTCATCCGCCTGGCTTTCCCCTCTACACATTGCTTAGCAAGCTGATGACCTGGCTGCCCATTGCAGCCACAGCTGCTTATAAAATCAATCTCCTTTCAATGGTTATCAGCGTGGCCACGCTGGGATTGGTTCATCTGACCGTTTTTCGCCTGACAGAGCGGCATCTGGCTGCAGGGACGGCCGTTCTTGCCCTGGGTACCGCCACCACCTTTTGGGCGCAGGCCACCACGGCCAACATTCGCAGCCTGACGGCCTTTTTTGCAACATTGGCCATCTTCGCGCTCATTCGCCATTGGCAAGAAAAAAACCACACAGATCGTTACCTCATTCTGTTTGCCGCCGCGCTTAGCTTTGGCTTCACGCATCATCTTTCGCTGGCGTTCATGGGGCTTATTTTTGGACTGTGCTTGAGTTTGATTGATCCTGTATTTTTCAAGATGCCTGGGCGCTGGAAACGGCCGTTTCTGGCCACACTACTTGGGCTTATTCCCCTACTTTACCTGCCGCTACGCGCCGGAGCCAATGTGCCGGGAGCCACCGATGGACTCAACACCCTCTCTGGCTTTTTGAACCACTTTTTGGCGCTGGGCTTCCAGGGAGATTTTTTCTATTTTGTGCAGCCCGTGGTGCTGTGGCCGCGCCTCAAGGTGATGGCCAATGTGCTCACATTTCAATTTTCGCCCTGGCTGCTGGCGGGGGCGCTACTGGGCTGGCTGCTCATGATGCGACGCCATTGGCATTTAGGGTTGTTACTGGGCGGCTCGTTTGCCCTACACACGCTGATCACGGCTACCTATCGCGCACCGCAAACGGTGGAATATATGCTGCCCGCCTATGTGCCACTGGCTATTTGCATCGGTATTGCCAGCGGCTATTTGAGCAATTTAAGCTTAAAGCAGGGTGCTGCTATTCGTTGGATTCCGCTGACGGCAACGGCCGTTCTGTTGGCAACGGCCGTTTGGCAAGGGTGGCAGCATTGGCCCAGCTATCGTTGGCTGCACCAAACAGAAGATGCCCGTAACTATGCCCAAACCATCCTGGATGAAGCTCCGCCAGACAGCCTGATTTTGGCCAACTGGCATTGGGTGACCCCACTATGGTATCTGCAAACAGTGGAAGGCGTGCGGCCTGATGTAACAATCGACTACGTGGAGCCGGGTGAAGGAATCTACAGTCAAACCTGGGTGGATGAGATTGAGGCGGGACTGGGAAACGGCCGTTCCGTCATCGCCACCTACATTGATGAAGCGGCTTACAGCGCATTACCGCCTGCCGAACCACTGGGCGAGGCGCTGATTTTTCGCCAAACACCGCGTACTGAACTGCCTGTCCATTTCACACCGCTTGCGCTCACGTTTAACAATGGGACACAGGTCTTAGGCTACACACTGAACCAAACTGAAGTGGAAGTTGGCCTGGAAGCACGTCTAACGCTGGCCTGGCAGGGAACAACACCGGTGCCGTTTTTTGTGCATTTGCTGGATGAAACAGGCAGCATTGTGGCCCAAGCAGACGTGCAGGTTGTCCCCCAGCCTGAAGGAATTACCCTTACCCAGTTCCGCCTAACACCAAGCCAGGGGCCGGGCGACTTTACACTGCGGCTAGGCAGCGGGGCAGATTTTGCCGAAATTGGCACATTAAATGTGACGCTGGCCAGTCTGCCACCAGCGTCACAGCATCCAATTTACCGTCCCGTAATAGATGAGACGCCCTCTCTCGTGCTCGTTGGTTACGATTGGGACAATACCTTGCCCGGACAAACTCGCCTCTACTTCCATTGGCAAACCGACGAAGGCTACTTTAGCACGATTTCGGACACAAAGGGCAGTGAAAGCATCCTTCAACTTATGGCACCCTGGGGACTGATTCAATCGAATTGGTCCGTTCCACGACCTCGATCGGATGATCATTATGTTCCTTTGGGCCAGGGCATTGTTTGGACAGGAAAATCTCTGGCTGATGTGACAACGGCCGTTTCCCCCGGAGAGACCGTTGACATGCCACTGCAGTTTATAAACGGCCGTCCCCTGCTGCGTGACTACGTGGTTTCTACTCGATTGGTCGGGCTTGAGGCCGACAATTTCACCTGGGCCTGGTGCGATCTGGTGGATGGCATTCCAGCAATGGGCGGCATTCCCACATTGAAATGGATTCATGGCTCTCTGGTACAATCGCCACGAACAATTGTTTTCCCGCCTCGCTCCAAGCCAGCCACTTTTAGCGATTTTTGCCAGAGTGATAAGCCAGCCCCGGACGCACCCATTCTGTACGTGGACAACGCCGCAACGCCAGAGCAGCCCATTCGCGGTATATTGCGCCTATACGACGCGTTTACCAATCGTCCGCTGCCGATACTGGATGAACGCATTACGGCCGTCTATAGCTGGATTCCATTAGGTGAAACAATGGTTGGAGAATAAATGAGGAAAGTGGGCCTGCCAGGATTCGAACCTGAAACCGATCGGTTATGAGCCGACTGCTCTGCCGTTGAGCTACAGGCCCTAAAACTTAAAGGTGCGACGCACTTTCTCCAAAATGACGCTCTGTGAAGCCATTCGTAGCAAATGCGTCGCACCTATAAAAAAGAGCGGCAGACGGGATTCGAACCCGTGACAAGAGCTTGGAAGGCTATTGTGTTACCCCTACACCACTGCCGCGTGTCGGTAATCAGTTTGTCAGTGGCCGGTAATCGGTGGAAAAAACTGATTACTGTTTACTGAGTACCGATTACCGTCTTGTCGGGGCGGCCAGATTTGAACTGACGACCTCTCGGACCCAAACCGAGCGCTCTACCAAGCTGAGCTACGCCCCGAATTGCGTAACGACGTGGTAGTATACTGTCGCTGTTACGCGGCGTCAACCATTAAACGCTGTTTTTAGTGAGATTTCTGTTCGATCAATTCAATTTTATGTTTTGTAAAATTCTCTATTTACGACTTTAACTGACAGTCAAGATTACAGATTTAACCATGACCAAATTAAATTTACAGTTTTTGGGAACGCCCATTATAAAGATCGATGACCAACCAGTGAACATTAGCCGCCGCAAAGGAATCGGCCTCCTGGCATACCTAACCGTCACGCGACAAAATCATACGCGTGACTTGCTGGCCTCTTTATTTTGGCCGGAAGCAACCCAAGACCGCGCCCGGGCCGGCTTGCGCCAAGCACTCTGGCAGCTAAACAAAGTACTGGGGAAATCGTGGATAGAGAAGGAAGGGGAAACGCTTACCCTGTGCATAGATGAAGATACCATGGTTGATGTGTACCATTTTCAAGCGCTGTTAGCAGCCGGTCAAACTCATGGTCACTCTTCTGAGCAAGCCTGTGCTGATTGTTACCCATTGTTGACCGAAGCAGTGCAGTTGTATCGTGATGCCTTCTTAACGGGATTTAGTCTGCCAGACAATGCCAGCTTTGATGCCTGGCAGCTTCTGCAAGAGGAAAATTTTCGGAGAAAGGCAACGGATGCTTTACGAAAGCTCACCAATTACTTGATCGAAACGGCCGATTTCCAGGCTGCCATTCCCTACGCCCAAAGGTGGTCAGTGGTTGATCCGTTGAATGACACACCCCATCACAGGCTGATGCAGCTTTATCTGTGGACGGATCAGCGCGTAACGGCCGTTCACCAATATCAAAGATACGCCCAGATGCTTCAGCAGCAGCTGGGCCTGGAACCACAAGAAGATATGCGCACGCTCTACCAGCGCATCCGCCAGGAGAAAAACGAAAGCAAAACCAGGAAAACGTTGGTTAACCAGATGACCAACCTGGCAGCGACAGCCATACCATCCCAGACAGCGCAAGCGCCATCTCAGCACCCTCTAACCCCACCAGGTGAAATCCGTTTAACAACGGTGTTGGTGGCGGGCATGCACCAAACGTCTAATACAAGCTGGTCAGTCCAGGCCGAGAAAATGATGGAGAATACCCAAAATCTCCTGCAAATCGTAACCCAGGTTGTGACCCAATACGAAGGCCAGATTGTTCACTTCGACGGATACAGCGTGCAAGCCATTCTGGGCATGTTGCAAGTACATGAGGACGACGCGGAGCGCGCGATTCGTGCCGCCTTCGAGATTAGAAGCATGGCCCAAAAACAAGATATTGATTTATCCGTGGGAATTGATACAGGTCACATTTATCTCGGCCCGTTACACAGCGCCAGATTTCAAGATGTGGCCACGTTAGGCCCCGTCATACGGCTTGCCACCCGTTTACAGGACAGCGCCGAGCCAAATAAAATCTTAGTAAGTGAGAGTACACACTTGTTTGCCCAGCAGATGTTTGAGTTTAGTCCTCATCAACCAAATATCAGGGGCATAGACCAGGCAAACAAGGTGTACGAGGTAAAGCAAGTTTTAGCTTATCCACAAAAGATATACGGCATTAAAGGGCTGCGAGCTGCTCTGATCGGCCGGGATGAAGAACTTCAAAAACTTAAGGGGGCGTTTACGGCCGTTCTCACAGGCCAGGGTCAACTAATATCGCTCGTGGGGGACGCCGGTTTCGGCAAGTCGCGTCTTATTGAAGAGTTAAAACAAATCGTTCTCACAACAACACCATACGATACGGCCGCTCCGCTCTGGCTCGAAAGCCGCTGTCTGGATTTCAGAACGTCAACCGGTTTCTGGCCCTTTATTGACCTGCTGCAAAGATTTTTATTCACCAAGTTTAATGCTTCCGATGAAACCGAGCGTGTTCAAGCACTGGCAGCCTGTTTAGAAACATTGTGTCTTCAGGGCCAATTTGAGGGAAACGAAACAAGAACCGGGCAGATCAAAACCTTGTTGAGCAATATGCTCACCCTCAAGCTGGAACCAGAGTGGCGCGACTGGCTGAGAGGATTGGACTCGCAGACGCTGCAAGTGCAAACGTTTCATGCCGTGCATGATTTCCTGACGGCTTTATCACATGAGCGGCCGATTATTTTAGTCTTTGAGAATTTACACTGGATGGATGATCTTTCATTTGATCTGATTTCCTTCTTGATAGATGCTCTACGTTCACACCCAATCTTGATGATTTGTGTCTACCGACCGCACTACCGCCACCAGGAGTTGCGCCTTTCCGCCATCGCCTCACGTAAATGCCCTGAGCGGTACAACACGCTCAAACTGCAAGAACTCACCCCTGGCCAGAGTCGCCTTTTGCTCAAATCACTCTTGAGTCTGGATGAATTGCCCGTTACTCTGGAACAGCTTGTGCTGAAACAAACAGAAGGCGTCCCATTCTTTATTGAAGAAGTTGTGCGGGAATTGATTGAGAATGGTCTGCTTTACGCTGAGGCCAATCAGGCCTCGTCCGGCACCGGCTGGCAGGTTCGGGATGATCTCGTCCAGACTGTTGCTGTGCCGAAAAGTATCCAAAGAGTCATTTTAAGCCGTATCGATCGTCTAGATGCCGAATCGAAGCAGCTTTTGCGGGCAGCGGCCGTGGTTGGGTACAATTTTCAGACCCCAATATTGTCACAGATTATGCCCCATCTGGTTGATCTGAAACAGGCGTTGTGGCAGTTAGAAGAATCAGCCCTGATTTTCCGCGAAAAGGTTTTTCCTCTGGAAGAGTTTGTTTTCAAACATGTCCTCATTCAAGAAACCATCTATCAAACGGTTCCACCCGATCAAAAAGCGGCCCTGCATCAGCGGGTGGCCGAGGCTATCGAAAAGCAGTTTGCCCACAATTTGTCTGAACAATACGAACAACTGGCTTACCATTATGACCGCAGCCGGTCCGTGGAAAAAGCGATCCAATATCTGTGCCTGGCCGGGGAAAAATCTCGCCAGATTTTTCTTAATAAGGAAGCAATTCGTTACTTTACACAGGCGCTAGAGCGCATAGAAAAACCATCTGCAGAGGCGGCCCAACGCCTGCACCATGACCATTGGCAGCGGGTTGCTTTAACCGGGCTGGGGCGCACTTATCACAGGTTGGGGCAGGAGGAGCAGGCTCAAGCGTATCTCCAACAAGCAATTGCCCTCAGCGAAGAAAGCGAGGTAGATGCCCCGACCTTGATTCGCCTCTATCATTGGCTGGGAGAGGTGTTTTATTGGCAGGCACAGTACGAGGAACGAGAAAAGGTGGGGCGGAAAGGGTTGGCCTTGCTGCCGAGCGAGGAAACCGAATCGGTTGAAGCAGCGCTTGTCTACCAATTATTGGCCATAAGCGCCTTCAACGTGGGTGATCCGGAGCAGTTTTATGTTTGGACAGACAAGACGGCGCAGTTCATTGAAAAGCTACCTTATTTGGAAGAGCTTAGACCCGCCTATATGCATATCGCCATTAGCGCATATTATCGCAAACGCCTGGACCAGGCCGCGCAGTGGTTACAAACAGTCACCGGGTGGGCCGAACAGCACAGCGACCAGATCACGCTGGCAGAACTATTTGAGATAAGGTGGAGTTTTGCTATTCAAATGGGAGATTTGCAAGCAGCCGAAACAGAGGTCAAACAAGTGGTAGCGCTTCATCACGCGCAGGGGCGTGACCGCCGTATTTGGTATCTTCTGCAAGACATCATCTGGCTTTATATTCACCTCGGGGATTTTTCCGCAGCAGAGCAGTATGCGCAGCGCGGCCTGGAGATGGCTGAAACACTCGTGCTTGATAAATACCGGTCTGTGTCCCTGCTTTATGACGGGTTTGTGAAACTCTGCCGGCAGAATTGGTCTGAAGCAATCAATGTCCTACATGCAGTGATTCAGTCAACAACAGACGTTTACTGGTGGACGGAATGGATTGCCCATTACTTCCTTGGCCAACTTTACCGGCTGCGGCACCAGCCTGAAGCAGCTTTAGACCACTTTCAAAAGGGGATGGCGCTGTTTCGCCCACTCTCCGTCCCCGTCGCCGGGTGGGGGAATCGTTGGCCGCTGTTTGCCGGCCTGCTAACCGGACTGGAAACGATGTATGAGGCAACTGAGGGAGACAACGCTGGTTTTAAGCGCTATTGTGAGGCGTTCGAACTGCCACAGCAATCTTCGTACATGCCCGTACCAAAACAGTGGTTCCTGGAGCCGGTCCTGGCTGATGGGGTGCAAATTAGGGGGGAAACGGCCGTTTCCGATTCATTTGCCTCCCAATTAGACGGTGAGTGGACGTGGCACGATCCTTTAGGCGATTGTGCCTTTACCGTTTCATCCGGCCTGCAAATGGAGGCCAACAATGGCCGGGACATCTGGCAGCTCAATTTGAGCGCGCCCCGGCTGCTCCGGCCCATTGCCGGTGAATTTGTGGCCCAAACCGTGTGTCGGCCGGTCGCAGCAGAGTCCCCAAAACCGGCGATTGGCGGTTTGCTGTTGTGGAAAGACAAGTTTAACTTTCTACGCCTGGTCTGGGGCAGCCGGGGCTTACGGGAGTTTTCTTTTGATGGCTGTCTTGATAATCAGACAATTGTCATCGGCCGTGGGCTGGTGCCACAAAACAGTGTTACTGACCGGGTCTTTATGCGCTTAACCCGCAAAGCCGATACCGTTCAGGCATTCTGCAGCCCAGATGGTGAGGCGTGGTTTAGCCTGGGGCAAATTCCATTTCCGGCTGCCACTTCCTTACAAATTGGCCTTCATGCTGTTGGGGAGATAGATCGTCTTATTTACCCGGATTCATACCTTGAGGGTACGGCCGTTCGGTTTGAATCATTCTCACTTTGGGCATAACCACTTCCACTAAGGGTTCGTTCACAAATAACTTTAGATAAGGAAACGAACCCCAAGGCTTGACCGTTTACCGAAACTCAAAAGTTAAAAACGGTCAAGCCCTAAGTAAGCGTCCAGCAATAACTTCCCGTTTTAGTTGGACGCTTACTGCTAAACCGTCCGCACAAGTCCGCTAATTTATTTGCGGACGGTCACTAAGGTCAATACATTTTCCCCAAGCCCAAGGGAAACCACAATACACCCGCAATCTGTTCCAAATTGAATGGAACACCCTTCCCCCATGATGAAATAAGAAAAACTGGCAAAAATCGGTTCAAGAGACGCGATTTGTAACGCAATCTGAGACAGTCAGCAGACACGCCACGGATATACTGTCCAACCTGATCAAATAGTTCTCGGAGAATCTACACAAACAACCAAAAAAAGAGAACCTTGATCCGCTTTTTCATGTTCATTGTCATTGGAAAGGGAAGATTATCACGATGAGCGCCACAATCCGCGACGTTGCCAAATATGCCAATGTTGGCGTTGGAACGGTTTCCAGGGTGATTAACGCCAGTGAATCAGTCAGTGCGGCCACCCGGCAAAAAGTTCTGGCCGTGATTGAGGAGCTGAACTATGTTCCAAACCCCAACGCACGCCGTTTGTCAACAGGCCGGACTATGACCATTGGCGTGATGGCTCCTTTCTTTTCTCGTGAATCAGTCATCGAGCGGCTGCGTGGCACAGAACCTGTCATATCAAAATCTGGCTACAGCTTAAACCTGTTTAAAGTAGCTACACCGCGCCACGGTCAATCACATGAGCTATACGGGAATTATACTCATGCACAAATTGATGGGCTGCTTGTTATTGGTTGTATTCCCAGCGAGGTTGAGATCAAACGTTTATCAGAAGCGCAAATTCCTATTGTCACAATAGATGCAAAAATCCCAAAAGTCAGCAGCGTCGATATTGATAATGTGCAGGGAGGCATGCAGGCCACACAGCACCTCATCGGTTTAGGTCATCAGAAAATTGGTTTTGTTAGTGGCCCGAGGGAAAAGGCTCAAGAAGATAGTGCCAATATTAAGCGATACGCCGGTTATTTAGGTGCCTTGCGTAAAGCGCGGATTTCAAATGTGCCGGCGTATGAATTGACGGAGGGAAACGGCCGTTATGAAGGCTACACAATGGCCAAAAAACTGCTTAGCTTAGCAGACCCGCCAACCGCCATCGTGGCCGCAACGGATAAACTCGCTGTTGGGGTTTTACGGGCAGCGCAGGAATTCAATATCAGGGTTCCGTATGAATTGTCAGTGATTGGGTTTAACGACGTCGAAATGGCAGAGTATGTTAATTTGACAACTGTTCATCAGCCACTTTTTGAATCTGGGAAGATGGCGATGACCTTGCTGCTGGAGCATCTGGAAACACCTTCACTGCCTCCCAGGGAAATGCGGCTGCCAACCAAAGTGATTGTGCGGGGGACAACGGCCGTACCCCGTTTATAAATTCAATTTTAAGGAGGTAAGAAGATACATAATCAACCAAACCGATTGCCAATTTATAACATTTAGTTTAAGAAAATAAAGGAGAATGAAGAAAATGTTCAATAAAAAAGCTTATCTATCGTTCCTGTTTGCCTTGTTGTTGCTCGTTCTGGCTGCCTGTGGCGGTGGCGCTGAACCAGCCGCCGAAGAAGCGGCGCCTGCCGAAGAAGCAGCGCCTGCCGAAGAAGCGGCACCTGCTGAAGAGGAAATGGCCGAAGAAGCTATGGCAGAAGACGAAGAAATTGTCCTCAACGCCTATGTTAACGGCGCCAATGACCAGGCACACACGGATTGGGTCATCGCTGAGTTCGAGGCGGCGCACCCGGGTGTGACGGTTAACTTCGTTACCGCCGGTGAAGTGGTTGAGGATCGCCTGGGCATCTACCTCCAAATCTTTGAAGCCCAATCCCCAGAGCTAGACATCGCTCTGATTGACGTGATCTGGCCCGGTGACCTGGCTGAACACTTTGTTGACCTCAATGAATACGGTGCCGCTGATGTGATTGATGCCCACTTCCCGGCCATCGTGGAAAACAACACAGTTGACGGCAGGCTGATTGGTATCCCCTACTTCACCGATGCCGGTCTGCTCTACTACCGCACAGACCTCCTTGAAAAATATGGCTACGATAGTCCACCCGCTACCTGGGATGAACTGGAAGAAATGGCCACGACCATCCAGGAAGGTGAACGCGCCGAGAATCCTGATTTTGACGGCTTCGTCTGGCAGGGACGTGCCTATGAGGGTTTGACCTGTGACGCCCTTGAGTGGGTTGACTCACACGGTGGCGGTTCGATTGTCAGTTCAGACGGCGTCATCACCATTAATAATGACAATGCCATTGCTGCTCTCGAACGTGCGGCCGGTTGGGTCGGCACTATCTCTCCAGTCGGTGTAACCGACTACGCTGAAGAAGATGCTCGTAACCAATGGCAAGCTGGTAACGCTGCCTTCATGCGCAACTGGCCATACGCGTACTCGCTAGGTAACCTGGAAGACAGTTCCATTGCGGGCAACTTTGACGTAGCCTCACTGCCTGCTGGTCCAGGCTCCGACAAAGGTTCTGCAACCTTAGGTGGTTGGCAGTTAGCTGTTTCTAAATACAGCGAACATCCTGAGCTGGCCGCCGAGTTGGCCCTCTTCATAGCCTCGCCTGAATCGCAGAAAGTGAACGCAATAGAGACCAGCCGTATTCCAACCATCATGTCACTTTACGAGGATGAAGAAATCCTGGCTGAGTATCCCTGGTTTGCCAACTTACTGCCCGTCTTCACCAGCGCTGTCGCTCGCCCCTCAACGGCTACTGCGCCACAGTACAGCGATACCTCAGCGCTCTTCTTTAACGCCGTGAACTCTGTGCTAATTGGTGATGCAGATGCGGATGCAGCGCTGGCTGAACTTGAGCTGGAACTGGAAGACTTGCTCGGCTTTGAAACCGGGGCACCATAACCTCGCCAAGCATTCGTTACCGATTAATCGGTAACCAACTCTAATCGAGTTAGTTGAGAATTGTAGGAGCGAGGGGAAATAACCCTCTCGCTCCTATATTTTCATCGCCGCGGCTTCAGCCCTGAGCATACCAGTATTAACACTTCTTGGAGGTTCCTTATGAGTGCTATAAGCACACAAGACGTAACCGCGACACCACAGAAGCCAAATAAGAACCAGCCCTCTGATTTGGCTAAAAGTGAAGAACGCTTAGCCTATTGGCTGTTAGCGCCGACCTTTATCATTCTGTTCGCTATCGGGTTCTACCCTCTCTTTTCTGTTTTTTACAATAGCTTTACCGATCGACAGCTAGCCAGTGCCCAACCGGTAGAATGGGTAGGATTTGAGAACTACTCCAACCTACTAAGTATGACCATTACTGAATTGCCTCGTGAGATCAATGAAGAAACAGGTCAACCAGCGATTGATCCGGACACAGGTGAGCCTGAGTATTTGCTTCCGCTAGAGGTTCTCCCTCGTGAACCGCGTCGATTTCGTGAGCTTTCCCAATTTAATTGGTTTGGCACCCGTTATGTAATTGGTGCCACAGACCCTGACTTTTTGCTCGCTTTCACTGACACGGTGCGTTTCACCTTCTTCGCCATCATTTTGGAAACAATTTTAGGGTTAGGTGTCGCTCTGGTAGTTAATTCCAACTTCAAAGGGCGCGGGGGGATGAGGGTGGTGATGCTCGTGCCATGGGTTATCCCTACGGCCGTCTCATCTAGAATTTGGGAGTGGATGTTCACCTCGACCAGAACGGGTTTATTTAATGTCTTGCTTCAAGACCTAGGCTTAGGTGATGGCCGAATCGCCTTCCTGGTTGCTGAAAATTGGCAGCTCCCCGCCATGATCATGATTGACGTCTGGAAAACCACGCCCTTCATGGCACTCTTGATATTGGCGGGTTTGCAGCTTATTCCAAGAGACATTTATGAAGCCGCCGATGTCGATGGAGCCTCAACCTTACGCACATTCTTTTCCATCACTCTCCCCCTATTGCGTCCCACAATCGCGGTTGCTCTGGTATTCCGCACCTTAGACACCTTACGCGTCTTCGACCTATTCCAAATCGTTCTAGCGCAAAAGCGATACTCTTTAGCCAGCTTCACCTACTATGAACTTGTGAATAATCAAGCGATGGGCTACTCATCAGCCAGTAGTGTGCTCATTTTCTTCTTGATTTTCATTTTTGCTTTCCTATACATTCGCTTCTTGGGGGTAACAAATGAGTAAACAAGCCGATCCATTAGCTATTTTAAGACGAATCGGATTCTACATCATACTCGCAGTCGTCGTTATCTATATGATGTTTCCTTTCTATTGGGCCATCAACTCATCTCTTAAAACTGAGCCTCAACTTCAGATGACCCCAGCCACATATATTCCCCGTGCGGTTGAGGACCAGACTATTTCATTCCACTTTGGCAACTATGCGGCCGTTTTCCAAAATGAGGTGTTTACTCGTGGGCTGCTCAACAGTGCGATTGTTGCCGGGACGACCACCGTTTTAGCGCTCATGATTGGGGCTTTTGCCGCCTTCGCCTTAGGTAAGTTACGCTTTAGGGGGAAACAGCCATCGCTCTACTTGATTTTGGCGATGACCATGTTCCCGGCCGTATCGGTCTTAACCGGTCTCTTTGGCGTGATTAGAGCGTTTAACATACCCGCCATAGGCAGTATGATCCTGACTTATCTGCTCTTCTCATTGCCGTTCACGGCCTGGGTGTTGACTTCCTTCTTTGAAGGGCTTCCTCGAGAATTACTCCAATCGGCACAGGTAGACGGGGCAACTCCCTTCCAAACCTTCTACATGATTTTGCTCCCTCTGACTGCTCCTGCGCTGGTTACCACCGGCTTACTGGCCTTCATCGGGGCGTTTAATGAGTATCTTTTCGCCTTAACTTTCACCACAGTTGAACCAACTGCACGAACCGTTCCCGTTGCCATCGCTCAGTTTACAGGTCTTGTGGCAAGACAGGAACCATTCGGTGAGATTATGGCGGCAGCCGTGGTGGTTAGTATCCCACTGCTCATCTTGGTGCTCTTCTTCCAGAGAAAGATTGTGGAAGGGTTAACGGCCGGTGCTGTAAAAGGGTAATTTTTAATGAAAAATCATTTATCTAAAACGTATCATGCAGGTGGCACGGCCGATTTGACATGGTGGCAAACGGCCGTTTTCTACCAAATCTATCCCCGCAGCTTTCAAGATGCCAATGGGGATGGCATCGGGGATTTACAAGGTATTATCGACCGTCTCGACTATCTTGTGGAATTAGGCATTGATGCCATTTGGATCTCCCCCATCTACCCCAGTCCTATGGTCGATTTTGGTTATGACGTGGCCGACTACTGTGACGTCCATTCCATGTTTGGCGACTTGGAAACGTTTGACCGGCTGTTAGCAGCCGCCCATGACCTCAATCTCAAAATCATCCTCGACTACGTACCCAACCACTCTTCAGACCAGCATCCCTGGTTTCTGGAATCCCGCAGCTCGCGCGACAATCCCAGGCGAGATTGGTATATCTGGAAAGACGCAAAAGAGGATGGCGCTCCACCCAACAATTGGGACGCGAATTTTGGCGGTTCCGCCTGGGAGTGGGATGAGCTGACGCAGCAATATTACCTGCACAGCTTCCTGCCTGAACAGCCAGACCTCAACTGGCACAATCCCGAAGTTGTCGATGCCATGCATAACGTCATTCGCTTCTGGCTCGGTAGAGGGGTTGATGGCCTGCGCGTGGATGCAATCGTTTGCCTGATGAAAGATGAGCAATACCGGGATAATCCGCCGGCCAAACCAGGGGGGCACTGGGCCAGTTGGGGCCATGATCTGGAACCACGCTACAGTGTCCTCCAGCCGGAGACTGTGCAAAAGGTGCGGCAAATGCGCCAGGTAATTGATGAATATCCGGATCGCATTCATATCGGCGAGACCGGTATCCCGGAATTTAGCGATTTGATTCCCTACTACGGCCAACCGCTCGATGGTTATCACATTCCTTTTAACTTCACACTGCTCTATGCGCCGTGGGACGCCGCCCGGATACGTTGCCTCATCGAGGAATATTACGCTGTTTTGCCTCGGGGCGGTTGGCCCAACTTTGTCTTTGGCAACCACGATACCCATCGCCTGGCCACGCGTTACGGCAGCAAAAATCACCGCTCAGTGGGTATGCTGTTGCTCACTTTATGGGGCATTCCTACCATTTACTATGGGGATGAAATTGGTATGGCCGACGTTTTTATTCCCTTAGAGCAGCGGATTGATCCGTGGGGCATTAAAAAACCAAATACCGATCTCGGCCGTGACCCGGAACGCACGCCCATGCAGTGGGACGGTACCACCCATGCCGGGTTTACAACCGGTGAACCGTGGCTCCCGGTGGCTGATAATTATAAAATGGTGAATGTAGCGGCACAGTCGGCCGACGAGCATTCGACACTGAATTTTTATAAGCAGCTGCTCCGGTTGCGTCGTGAGCTTGTGCCCCTGCATAACGGTTTGTTGGCTTTTTTCAACGATGTACCCCAAGAAGTGATAGCATATGTCCGCGAAGCCCAAGAACAGCGTCTACTTGTGGTCATTAATTTCACTGGAGAAACGCAAAAAATCGATTTCAGTGAGATTTGTTTGACTTCTAAGACAGTACTATCAAGCGAATTTAATACACATGAGGGGACTAATATTATCCTTCAACCTCACGAAAGTGTTTTATTACAGATTGAATAACGGGAGTATTAGATAACACGAATGAAAGGAACACGGATGGAGAATTATCCGTGTTCCACTTATTAGTCGCCCTCGTAATGCGTATACGGTTTGGTTGAATCTTCCTGGCTTTGCCGCCAATTGTGGGCCACCATACGAAAAATATCTGATTCCGTAATAATGCCCACAAGCTTCCCGGTGGTATCTACCACGGGCAAGCCGCTAATTTTGCGGGTGAACATGATGTCGGCCGCCTCGCCAATGGTGGCCTCTGGTGAAATGAATTGGGTTGCTTTGGTCATCACTTTACCAAGCGTGAGGTTAGCTAAAAGGTAATTCAACTCCCAGGTGCTTAGCGAAGTCGCCGCAGAAGGGCGTGCTTCGCGAATATCGCCATGGGTCACAATGCCTACGAGACGGCCGTTTTCCACCACAGGCAAACGACGAATTTTATGCTGGCGCATTAAGGCATCAGCTTCTAATAACCCCAAATCAGGCGAACCCATTATCACATCCCGGGTCATCCAATCTTTCACCAGTTCAAGTCTCATCTGGGTCCCCCTCAACTTTAGCCGCGCGCCAATAACTTATTGATAAGCCAAACAGCAGCACCACAAAAACGGCTGAAACCACACAATATTGACAAAATGCCCCAATCACAAAATACTCGAGTAGCGTCAGCCCCAGCGAAAACAAAAAAGCAAAACCAGTCACAGCCAACATCAACTCGGGAAAATAATCCATCAAAGGAAAATCCCAGTCACGTAACCAGGTCAATAAAAAAATAACCGCATATCCGGTTAAGCCAATAAAAGCCACTGGCACCGGTCCAATTGAAGCATACTGGGCACCCGGACCGCTTACCTGGCCGCAATCAAACACACTGCCCACAGAACAACCCACTATAAGCACACCCTCATGAAAAAGAAACAGGTAATATGCCAGCAACATCCCCGGCACGGACAGCAGTTGAATTAAACGAATTTGCCAATCTTGTTTCATAGTTATTTGAGCTGAAGCAAACTTCTCCGACCGATCTATGGGGAATATTGCCTCAGCTTAATCGTTTCACCCCAACGTCGTTAGCCAATAAAAGTTGCTTACGAATCTAATAAAGAATCCAGCCGCTGTTGGAACACAGTAAGTGGCTGATTGCCAGCGAGCAAGTCACCATCAATGAAAAAACTAGGTGTAGAATTGATGCCTGCTTGCTGGGCCATCGTAATATTTTCCAAGACACGATCAGCAAACGTATTATTATTCAAGCAACTGCTAAACGCCCCCGTATCTAAACCCAAACCAGCTGCCGCCTGCATAAAACCCTCTTCCGTGTTAAACAAAGGCGTAGATTGCAGCTCAAACAAAGCGTGATGATAATCGGGAAAAGCTCCCTGCTCGTTGGCACACATAGCAGCAATCGTTGACGGCATGGTAGGGAATGCCCCCGTTTGGCCCTGTAAAGCAAAAGGAACCACAATCCATTTCACCTGGTCACTGTCTACATATTGTGCTGCCAATGTGGGGCTTGTTTCCAGATTAAAATCGCGGCAATGCGAACATCCGTAATCGGACACCTCAACAACAGTGGCGTCTGCATCTTCATTACCGAGTACGATGCAATTTTCTGGATTATTATTACAGTATGCCAGTAAACTTAATCGAGCGGGTTCACGAAAGGCTAGATAGATTAATCCGGCGAATATAATGATGCCCCCAACCACAATGCCTACAATAAACATCCAATTGTTTTGTTTTTTAGCTGAGCGACGGCTTCTTGCTCTTTTTGTCATGTTTTTAATACCCTTCCTTTTGTGTTCTGATTTCCATCAGTTTAGCGACCCGATTATAACCAACGAGTGTGGGATGTAACAATTCAGCCTGACATCTGTCATCGGTGGTGGATTTTTTATAAATCAGCTATGATTTACCACCTTGATATGCTGCACAGGAGAAAGTGATGACCGATTTAAGCACCAAATATTTGGGATTGACGCTTAATAATCCTCTAATTGTGTCTGCCTCACCTTTAACCGCTTACATAGATAATTTACAGCGCATGGAGATTGCTGGAGCTGCGGCCGTTGTTTTACCCTCCCTGTTTGAAGAGCAAATTGAGCTTCAGGGCATGGGGGTGGAAAAAGTAACGCCAATGAACCAACAATCGCTGCCTGAAGCCTTGCAGCATTTGCCAGAGATGAAAGGGTATAACCGTGGCGCTAACGGATATTTGGCCCATATCTACCAGGCCAAAAAAGCAGTTTCTATTCCGGTCATTGCCAGCCTGAATGGATATTATAGCGGTGGGTGGGTGCAATATGCTCGCCTTATTGAAGCTGCTGGCGCGGACGCAATGGAGCTAAATATCTACTATTTGGCAACCAAATCAAATGTTAGCGGCCAAGAGATTGAGGAGATGTATTTGCATCTTTTAAGAGATGTAAAATCAGCCATTCGTATTCCTGTGGCTGTAAAGTTAAGCCCGTATTTCAGTGCCTTTGCCCATATGGCCAGCCAATTGGACAAGACGGGAGTAGACGGCCTGATTCTCTTTAATCGTTTTTATCAACCCGATATCGATCTGGAAACCCGTCAGGTTGTTTCTAGTTTGGATTTAAGCTCACAGGCAGAACTGCGCCTGCGATTACGGTGGGCCGCAATTTTGTCCAGTCAAGTCAAGGCAGACATCGCGGTTACCGGTGGGGTTGAGCATGGCACGGATATTGTAAAATGTATGATGGCTGGGGCTAAGGTTACGGCCGTTGCATCCGTACTCCTTAAAAATGGCATTGAGCACATCAAGCAAATTTTGGCCGAACTGGAACAATGGCTGGATGAAAATGGGGAAGAAAGCATTGCCGCGATTCAGGGCATTATGAGCCAACAGCGCATTTCTGATCCGGCAGCGTTTGAACGAGCGAACTATATGAATGTGCTTAAATCTTTAGAAGAGTGGGGACCCGATTTATAAATCGTCAATGTGATGTTTTCTATGGTCTTCGGCCAACAGCTCAATCTCAGCTATTAATTCTGGGGTATTAATGTTTTTTAGCCGATAATCGCTGGCACCCGCCTGCAAAACCAATTCACGAGCCATGTCATCAATATAAGAAGATAACGCTAATACGGCCGTTCCTCCCGCCACTAACCGCTTGACCAACACCACCATCTGGCCCAAATCATCATTTCGCCCAGACAAACCAAGCAAAGCAACATCTGGTAGCAAATCAGATTGCATCAGCCGTGTGGCTTCATCAGCATCAACACTGCCAACAATGACAAGATTCGGTGCTGAGCGTAACCTGACCCGCAAAGCGTTCCGCACCCCTTTGTGTTGATCGATGATTATTAAGCGAATTCGTTTCATTAACCCGAGCATTTCAACAATAGAGCCTACTCATCCATAGCGGGTGGAAGGATAAGGTTCAGCGATGGAAGCAACAAGTGACGTTTGTCATAAAAGCCAAGGCTCTTTGTCACCTGGACAAAAAGCCAGCACTATTTCGCCACAAACTAGCCAATATAAAACCCGCCGTATTCTTATAAATCATTTTACATATAATGCGCGGATTTTCTGCCGAAGAAAGTCATCTGCCATTCATGACATTTGCCACACGTTCCCCCAAAAACAATACATTACACTGCAAACTAAGAGGGTATAGGCTTATCACTTCCCCACTGCGCCTATGCGTTAACTTATTTTCAGGAGAGCATCATGGTGACCGTAAACGATTTAATGACTGTAATCCCCAGCAGCGTTGCGCCAGACACACCTATGCGCACTGTCATTGGCGTGATGAAAACGGAAGGTTGCCGCCAGCTACCTGTTCTAGACAATGGCAAGCTAGTCGGGATCATTACCGACCGGGATGTGCGTCTGGTGATGAACTCTCCTGTGGTGCTGCACGGCCGTTGGCAAGATGAAGAGCTGCTAGATACGATTACAGCCGAAAGCTGCATGACCCCCAACCCCATCACTGTGGAACCGAACATGCCAGCCTACCGGGCTGCGGAAATGCTCAGCATCTATAAATTTGGTGGATTACCTGTTTTGGAAGATGGGACACTTATCGGTATTATCACAGTCACCGACTTTTTGGAGTATGCGGCCAATAGCTTGGCCGAAGATGTCATCCCAGGTTAATTAACGGCAGCCTAACCTAGGGCCAGTATAAATTCAAGTCTTGCAGCAAACCTAACTTTCTGCCTCAATGGGGAAAACCAGCTTCACCGTTGTTCCTTTGCCTGGGGCAGATGCAATATCAAAGGACCCATCTAAATCTTCCGCCCTTGCTCGCATATTAGATAAACCATGCCCTACAGAGTAACTCTTAGAAGCCATATCAAAACCACGACCATCATCTGAAACACGCAAGATCAACTGGTTATCTTGTGCCTCGATATTGATTAAAACTTGTTCGGCTTTAGCATGGCGCGCGATATTGGCCAACGCTTCTTGTGTAGATAAAAAGAGTGAGCGAGCCACAGATGCCGACAGCATGGCCAAAGCGTCCTTCTCAGCTGAAAGAGAAACAGCCACCATAGTGTTTGCCTGAAATTCCCGCACCAATCGGCCTAAACCCTGTTCTAAATTACCCTGAAAACGATGCGGCCGTAAATCCAAAATAAAGTTACGAATATCACGAATTGTTGCGTTTAAGCCCTCAATGGCATAAGACAACAACTCGTCGGCATCTTCTGGATTGTTTGGCAGAGAAAGCTTGGTTGATTCCAATGTTAACCCAACGGCAAAAATGGACTGAATAATGCCGTCATGCAGATCCATACCAATGCGCGTGCGCTCCTCCACAATCGCCAAACGGCCGACTTGTTCATACAAACGGGCATTTTGAATGGCAACGGCCGCATGTGCCGCCAATATCTCCACTAAATCTTGATCCATCTGGGTGAATTCATCCGCTCCCAGCTTGTTGGTCAAATATAAATTACCCAACACCTCACGGCCAGCAATAACCGGCACGCCCAGGAGCGGCACCATAGGTGGATGGCCTTCAGGAAATCCCACAGAACGCGGGTCATCCATAATACGCGGTATCCGGATCGTTTTTCGCTCTTTGACAATGGCACCCAATAAGCCAAGCCCTTTGGGCAAGTGTGGAATGTCAGCCGCAACTTCTGGCTCCATACCGCTGTCGATAAACGTTTCTAAAAAGCCTTGACTATTGGGAACACCTAAGGCAGCGTATTGCGCATCTGCCAAATCGCGGGCGGCATCAACAATTTGCTGCAGCACTTTATCCAGCGTCAACTCACTGGAAATCGCCATCGTCGCCTTGTCTAAAGCGGCAAACTGGCGGTTACGCTGCTGCAACTGTTGCTGCTGCTGTCGGCTAGATTCAATCAACTGGGCATTTTGGATAGCAACGGCCGCATGAGAGGCAAAAAGTTGAAGTAATTGCTCATCAATGACGGTAAAGGCACGGCCGTTTTCTTTGTTGGCCAGGTAGATACGGCCGTATACAGTTCCCTGATGTTCAATTGGCATCCCCAAAAAACTACTCATTTCAGGATGATGTGGCGGGAAACCAGTGAATTGAGGATGCTGAGAAAGGTCAGAAACACGTATGGTTTCTCGCTCATCAGACAAAATACCCAAGAGGCCAATACCCTGGGGCGGATGGGCGATTAAATCGGCCGTTTTTTGGTCAACGCCCGAAAAAATAAAGTTCTCCGATAGATTTTTTAATTCAAACGTGGCTAAAATAGCATAATCCGCGCTGAGCAGTTCGCGTGCCGTATCGGCAATACGTTGCAATGTCTCAGGCAAACTGCCTACCTGAGAAATTTTCAAAGTCGCCTGGCAAATAGCTTCCACTAGGGAATCTATTTCCCGCCCATTATTCTTCATGCAGTTCCTTCACCCCTGGAAAACAACCGTATCTACAAACTTTTAACAAACGCCAGATTACCCGCCGCCAATCTCGGAACCAATTTCCCACATATCTGCACTACTGGAGATAATCTTTGAGGTGATGCTGAATCGCATAAGCAGCCGCTTCGGCCCGATTCGATACTTCCAACTTTGACAAAATTCCACTGACATAATTACGCACAGTCCCTTCACTCAAATAAAGGGCCTCGGCAATTTCGCGGTTAGTGCGCCCTTCCGCAATTAGCGACAAAACCTGCATTTCTTGAGAAGTGAGATCGCTAAAAGCAGCAGACTCTTCCTGTTGAATAGAACGGCGCATCTCGTTAAATATGCGTTGTGTGAGCGACGGGTCCAACGTTGCCTCACCCCGCGCGGCTGCTTCAATGGCACGAACAACATCATTGCTTCCCACTTGTTTAAGCACATAACCAGATGCCCCGGCACGAATTGCAGCAAAAAGCATCTCATCCTCAGCGTAAGACGTGAGCATAATGACTTTTGTCGTAGGCAATTCTGTCATAATCTGTTCGCATGCTTCGATACCACTGCCGCCAGCCAACCGAATATCCATAAGCACAATATCTGGCTTATGGGCTAATGCTTTAGTTATAGCTTCTTGTTGAGCGGCCGCTTCGGCCACCACTTCAAAGCCTGGATTGCGTTCAATCAAACTTTTTAAGCCTAATCGAACAACTTCGTGATCATCTACAAGGAGGATGCGTAATCGTGACATAAGTATAAGTATAGCTTTTTCTATCTGGTTCAACAAAATGCTAATAATCTACTTTGAATCTTTTTGTTAATTGGGCAACAACTCGATCAGCTGAGATATTACTTTTTTGTAACCCAACAGCCAATCCCTCGAATTAGTCATATGATAGTACACGGCCGTTCATTGCACTATTGCAAAGAAACACACACCCTCCCCCATTAAACTATCCCCTACGGAAGTAGTTCAACGCCTTTTAGCTTCCCTAACATCCAATTTAGGAGGATAGTGAATGAGTCAAGAAACTTCACAGAATACCAGTAGCTCCTTTCGGCTGCTAATCCTGGGTATCATAGCCGTGCTCATTGTAGCCGGGCTAACATTAGTCATTATGGCTGTGAGTCAAGCCGGAGCAGAAGCCAGCGGCGATGAGCCAATAAATGTCCTGGCAAATAGTGACGATGAATGCGTCGAATGCCACACACGCAACACGCCAGGCATTGTTGAACAGTATGGGCACAGCACCATGGCCGCCGCAGAGGTAACCTGCCGCGACTGCCATGAGGTCGATGCCGATTATCCTGGCGCTATTGAGCATGAAGATACCTATGTCTTAAATGAGCCGACCACAGCCATGTGTGAAACTTGCCATGAAAACGAGGTGGCCCAATTTAACCAAAGCCGCCACGCGCTACCCGCGTTTGTAGCCTACGCCGGTCAAGATGTTCTTTCACCAGAACTGCTGGCCATGTACCAGGCTGTTCCCGAAGGCGGCTACAGTGATGAGAAAGTGCGGGCCAGAAACGCAATTCATGCCATCGAAGGGCCTGCGATTACAAAATTTGCTTGCGAAAGCTGCCATGACGTGGGCAAACCGGCTGAAGATGGCTCCGTGGGTCAATGCCAGGAGTGCCACCAGCGCCACGAGTTCAGCCTGGAACAGGCGCGTAGGCCAGAAACATGCAACGCTTGCCATATTGGGCCAGATCATCCCCAGTGGGAGATTTACCAGGAGTCGCCGCATGGCATTGCCTACGCTACCGATGGTCATACCTGGGATTGGGAAGCAGAACCAGGCACGCTCGATGCCACGAATTTCCCGGCACCCACCTGCGCCACCTGCCACATGAGCGGTTTTGGGCCAACGGCCACCACGCATGATGTTGGGGATCGCCTGACCTGGAATTTAGCCGCGCCCATTAGTGATCGACGGCCAGCCTGGCAAGATAACATGACGCGCATGCAGGGTGTATGCTCTGAATGCCACAACACAAACTTCATCGAAACCCTTTATAGTGATGCCGACAAGGCAGTGGAGCAGGTCAACGCCTGGGTAATTGAAAGCGATGAGATTATTCAGCCGCTTAAGGACAATGATTTGCTAACAGCCCAACCATTTGATGAACCAATTGATTTTGTTTACTTCAACTTGTGGCATCATTGGGGACGTACAGCCAAGTTTGGCACCTGGATGCAAGGGGCGGACTATGTGCAATGGCATGGCGCTTACGAAATGCTGCATGACCGGGCTGAACTGATTGAAATGGTTAATGACAAGCTGGAAGAAGCTGGTCTGGAACCCATTGATCCTGGCCCGCCAGGACCCATCGAATAAACCTGTGAGCAAGCCTGACTGAACCTCAGTCAGGCTTGTATCTTTTGGCTAACTGATATGAACTATTTAGCAACTGTTTTTCCAAAAGCTGGTCAGCGGCGACTGCCTATCTCCCGCGACCAGGCGATGCTGCTGATGGCAGCGTTTAATGAGATCATGCTAGGGCTAGACACCTTGTTAGCCCATGGGCTGAATAATACCATTCGCCCGCGTGAGTGGATTCCAATTATCTTTGGCCCAGTCGCGGGGATCATGTTATTGGTGGCTGGGCTAATCGCGTTGCGCAACAGAAAAACGGCAACGTGGTTAGCTACGGCCGTCTTTCTCACCAGTATCATCGTGGGGGTATTAGGCGCTTACTTCCACCTCATTCGAGGCACCCTGCCCACAGCACCGCTAGGATCGCGGATAACGCTGAATCTGCTTGTTTGGGCACCACCGTTTCTGGCTCCGTTTGCCTTTGCCGGGATTGGTGTATTGGGGATCAGTGCTGCCTGGGAGGAAGCCCCCACAGGCAGTGGCCTGCTCAAGCTGCCGTTTGGCCGCACGGTACAGATGCCCTACAGTAAAACCCGTGCTTACTTCTTCCTGGTAAGTTTGGGTACCTTGGTGGCTCTGGTAAGCAGCGCATTAGATCATTCACGGCATCCCTGGGAAAATCCTTATCTTTGGTTGCCCTTGGTCATGGGGGTATTTGCTACGGCCGTTTCCGCAGGCATGGGCGCACTCAATCGCAAACTCACGGCCGAAGATGTCACGATTTACGTTACCGCCATGGTCTTGCTGATTGTGGTAGGCATGGTTGGCGCTTACTTTCACATCCAGGCCGACCTGATCAGCCAGAGCACCATCGTGCCGGAGCGTTTTTTGCGGGGGGCACCGTTCATGTCTCCACTGCTGTACAGCAACATGGGCCTTGTGGGTCTGTTGGCTCTATTGTCGCCGCAAGAAAACGGCCGTTAGCAAACCAATCAAACTGTTTCAGGCCAGCAGGCTGCGCGCTTGCTGGCCTTTTTCTTTTGCAACCGGAACAGATCCACTCCATTTGAAACCAGCCTCACAATAGACTAAAATCCATCTATTATCCACGCAGCTGAGTTTCAG
>JBNKLQ010000042.1:0-30542 GCA_050292445.1 Promineifilaceae bacterium (SeqCode)
ATTTGCCCGGTGAGGCAGAGGATGGGGGCGTTGAGGCCATACGCCGTGGCCAGGGCAGCGCTGGCGTTAAGCAAGCCAGGGCCGGGCACCACGTTGAAAACACCAATCTCGCCGGTGGCCAGCGCATAACCCAGTGCCATGTAGCCCGCGCCCTGCTCGTGCCGCGTGTGAATGACGCGAACCTGGTCCTGGGCATCGTACAGGGCGTTGTACAGCCAGTCGTTTTGCACGCCAGGCAGGCCAAACAGGGTGTGGATGTTGTGGGCGATGAGGGTTTTTACGGCCGTTTCGCCGCCAGTGAGTTGGGTCATAGTGGGTAATTGGTAATTGGTAATTTGTAATTGGGTAATTGAGTAATTAGCTGGGCTGTGGGGTTCCCAATTACTTAATTACCTAATTACTCAATTACGTCACACGGTTCAGTTTGTTCATTTTACCGGAGGGTGGAGAATTGCGAAATGGAAAAAAGTGCCTGTGGCTGGTATTTTTTACTAAGGAGAGAATGCTTTTTTGACTTCGACTTGTAAATTTTCAGGGAGTGTTGCGTAATTAATGGCCATTCCCAAAACGAACGCTTCGGCTTCAGATTGTGTACCGCATGAAAGCATGACTTGATCACCACCCCAAACAAGCCATTGTTCATTTTGGTACTCAATTTTTACGTGGATCCAAAAATTTTCCAGAATTTTGAGAGCCTCTGGGATGTCGCCGGACATGAATTCTTGCCAGTGAAATTTCATTGTTCACACCTTGATTGAAGATTGAAAACCCGTCCAAGTTCGTTTAAGCAAATTATCTTGGTTTACGGCCGTATTCTACCACCAACCGCTGCATTCTCGCGGATTATTCCGGCAGTTTGTACACTACCTGATCCAGCGAATCGACGGCAAAAACGTACAGCAGGCGCAGCACCTCGTTGCCGGTGTTACACAGGCCATGCGGTGCGTCGCCGGGGATGAAGACAAGCGATCCGGGCTGCAGGTCGTATTCTTCACCGAAAATTTGGACCACGCCGTGGCCTGCCAAAATATAGTACACCTCCGGCTGGGCGTGCTGGTGCAGGAAGGTTTCGTTGGCCTGACCCGGTTCAATTTCTGTAATGCCGACGGTCATGCCCTCGGTGGGGGTGCGTTCGGCACTGAACAGCGTTTTCCAGCGGGTGCGCCCGCCGGGCATGTCGATTGTTTGCTCAAACGGTTGTGTGGGTTCGTGGATGATGACGGGCTTGGCTTGGGGCATGGTTTTGCTCTTTTGGGTTTTTTATCAAAGATTTCGCAGATTTACCAGATTTTTTTAATCTTTTCAATCTGCGAAATCTTTGATGACTTTTTTTTCTTGCTTGCCAATTCAATTGGTTTTGTAATCTTGCGGCGTGGTGTGGGTCTCGTTTTGGGATCATAATCACTTGGTTAGTGGACAATTCCCATAATAAGAAAAACGTGGCCCGATTATGAAAATCGGGCCACGTTATGCTACTGATTTCTTAGGCAGGTTTCAACTAATTGTTATTCATTACCGCAGGCAGGAAAATAGCGTAATCAGTGACGATGATGCTCACTGTGTCACTACTGCTCAGCGTGCCGGTATCGGTAACGGTCAGCTGAAAAGTTAATGTTCCGGTGGTAACGGGTGCGGTAAAGGTAGGGGAAGCTGCGCTGCTGTTATCGAGCAGAACCGTCTCACCGCTTAGTTGGACCCAGCTGTAGGTGAAGCTGTCACCGTTGGGGTCGCTGCTGCCTGATCCATCTAAGGTTACCAGTGCGCTTGGCGCAACCGATTGGTCTGGGCCGGCATTGGCCACGGGGGGATCATTGGCGGGCGTGGTAAACGTCATGTCATCTCCATTGATGCTGCCGCCGCTGTTGGTGCCCACAACACGATAATGGTAGGTGGCGTTAGGAGCTAGGCCGGTGATGGCTTTGCTAACGGCCGTATCGCTGCTGCCACCAACCGGACTCGGATCGGCCGTGACAATCGTGCCATAGTTGGTGTCGGGGCCGTATTCAAAAGTAACGGTTGTGCTGTCGCTGTTGGCATTCACTGTGCCGTTGAGCGTGGCGCTTTGGGTAGAAACGGCCGTTGCTGCATCCGTTGTAACAGTGGGGGGAAGAATCACCCCTGTACCGGAAATGACAAAAGTGTACGGATTCTCATCACTGTCGTCGTTGGCAATATTTACGGTGTCCATAAAACTGCCAGCGCCTGTTGGGTCAAAGGTGATGCTGAACGTGGTGCTGTTATTGCTGCTAACGGGGCTGGATGGCTGGGCATTCACGCTGAAATGGGTCCCCGTGGTCAGCGTAACGGCTGGCGTGCCAGTTAAGGTTAGACTGGCATCCCCCGTATTGCTAATGGTGAAGGTGTGGATGACGGGTGTGCCCCCGACATTTGCACTGCCAAAGTCCGTATCGTCGTCTATGGAAGGGGTCGCGTCGCCAGAAACAATGGATTGGTTGTTGCCTTGCACATCCATTTCTGGCGTAGGAACCGGACAGGCACCTTCTGTGATGGTGGGCAGCGGGGCTGTATAACTGCCATTGGCTGTCCAGGACGCTTCTAAAATGCCGATGACACTTTCTGAAACAAAATCAGATGTATATTCATTGGCATCTGCATTGGAACTACCTGTCATGTGCCAGACGCCGCTGGCATACTCAATTGTGAGAGCCCCTTTTTCAAATGCAGAACTGCTGTCGTTGTAGGTATAAGTACCCGCAATTGAATCGCCATCTACTTGCGTGGTATCGGCAACACAAAGCACATCTGTGGCGTTTGTTGGCGTGGGGGCTGCGCCTTCATAAAGTCGCCAATCTGTGTCCTGTAAGGAAACGTACACCCTGCCACCCATCTCATGGAGGGCACTGCCGCTGACCCAGGTTCCCGTAGGTGTGTTTCTGGTCCAGGTGCCGCTGCTGTCTACTTCAAACACATCATAAAAATTGTCTACTCCGCTTAACTCTCGCATTACCAAGTATCCTACATTGTCCATGACTACCATTTGGGATACCTGCCGCCAGTAACCACCTTGCGCTAGCAATGACGAGGAAACATTGGTAACCGTGTCGCCAGCTACTTCGTAGACGACGTATTCATTGCCACATGAGCTACAGTAGAAAGAGATATAATCATGTGTCCCAACTGTTCCCAGGTAGGATCCACTCCACCAAATGTCTGATGCTGAGGGTTCAGCCGGTGTGATTTCTGTCCAACTGGTCCCACTGCCGCTCCACCTATGCAGCTCGTAAGAACCAGAGACGGGATTCTTGATGAAGGCGTGCAAATTGCCATCAAAGACAGCTACAGAAGCGCCTGTGGCCGTCACTGGAGACGTTGGCGAAATATCGCTCCAGGCACCAGCAGCATATTCATGAATAGAATATTCGCTCGTGGCTCCATCCCGCAAGGTAAGATACCCGTTGTTATTAAACTCAGATAGACTCCCCACCGCACTCCAATACCCTGAGGTGGCCGGGGTTACATCTGTTAACCCCGTGCCGTTCAGTTCGTAAATGGTGTAATGGTTCCCGCTGCAACTACAGAAAAAGTAAATATAACTTTTCCCGTCTATCGTTCCCATAAACTTGCCACTGAACCACGTTTCCCCTGTTGGTGGGGCAGGGGTGATATCGGTCCAACTCGTCCCACTTCCACTCCATTGATGCAGCTCGTAAGAATTGGAATTAGGGTTTTTGAGAAAAGCGTGTAATTTTCCATCAATGACAGCAAGTGTACCGGCGGTGGCTGTAACGGGGGAAGTAGGCGTTATATTGCTCCAAGACTTGGAATCAGGGTTATACTCGTAGACAAGATACACGCTTGTTGTCGCATCTCTGAACGTAAAATATCCCTTGCCGTTAAACGCTTCCATGCTGGATACGGCGCTCCAACTGCCTGTGGGTGTTTGGTCGGTAAAAAGTCCAGTGTCCAGGTCTTTCTCATATATTTTGTACCGGTTTCCCCCATCACTGTAGCGGTAGCTAAAGTATGCCTTGTTGCCTATCTCACCACTGAAATTCAACGATCCCCACGTCCCTACAGGCGCGGTAGCGCTGAGTTCAGTCCAGGATACAAGGGCAAAAGCATGAATTGAGATGAGAAGGAATGTGATGACGAGTAGTGGAATCAGAAAAACGGCTATTAATCGCTTTTTGTACCTGACTGGCAAAGAATCGGAAGTTGGCGATTCATTTGGGACGATGACAGTGTTTCTTTTCATTGTGTCTCCTAAATATTTTTGGTTGTGAGATTCAGTTGGGGCATCGATTCGCTGCGGACAATCCGGTCACATATATGGGAATTGGAAGGCTTCTAAAGATGTTTGCCTTGCCAAAATGGATTTGCCACGTAAGTGGTAAAATTTTAGTAGATCGATTTTTTGTTTATCACCCATCACCGGGGTACTTTAGTCGGGTTAGATGCTTAACATCGAGGCAAATGTGACTAATGTGCCACATTCTGCAGCTTCTTCCCTCGGCTCGTGGGTAAGTTTGCTGGGAATTGGTTAATTGCAGGAGTACTAGCTGACAGCGCCCTCTTGACGCTCAGCATGACAGACAAGCTACGTTATTTTGTAAGTTTGCGGCGTGGTTTGGGTTTTCTTTTTGAAGATTTTACTGAAGTGGGAGGGGTCTTTGTAGCCTAACTGGTGAGCGATTTCCTTGATGGACAAATTGGTGAAGGTGAGCAGCCGCTTAGCCTCCAGCAGCAGCCGCTCCTCAATGAGGTGCTTGGCGGTACGGCCGTAAAATTGGCGAGTAATCTCAGAAAGCTGGCGCGGCGTGATGTTGAGCGCCTTGGCGTAATCTTTAACGGCGTGAGTCTGACTGTACTGTTCCTCCAACAGCAGGGTAAAGTCATGGAAGAGCTGGGCTTCGGGGGAGACGGCCGTTTCCCCACCACTTACCACCTCTCTCTGCACCTTCCCCAGCTTGATCAACAAAACAGTCAGCAAGTGACGCAAGATTTCCTGGTTGGAACGGCCGTCCACCCTGTTAAACTCCGCCAGCAGCAAGCCCAACAACGCCTCAAAATTGTGCAGTGCCTCCGGCGGCACGGGCAGTGTGTGGTTGATGGTGACGTTGTTAAACAGCACCGTCTGATAATGGCCCATCTCCTGCGACAAAAAGTTGGGCAGGAAGGCATCAGTGAAGCGGATAACCAGCCCATCCAAATCAATGCCGGTGATGAGCTGGTGTACCTGCCCCTTGGCGATGAGGTAGAAGGTGTTGGGTTGGATGGGCAGCTCCCGTCCGTCGATGGCATGTTTGCCCTGACCAGAGCGCACCCACAAAATTTCCTGGAAGTTGTGGCGGTGCGGCTGTTCATGGGTTTCTTGCGGATCGGTCTCGATGAGGAACGGCCGTATCAAAAAATCTCGCTGCGTTTCAGAGAGGGGTTGGGTGGGGAGTTTGTTGCTTTGTTTAGCCATTAGTTTGGAAAAGCGGAACACAGAGTTGCGCAGAGGAGGCACAGAGCTGCACAGAGAAAAAATCTCTGTGCAACTCTGCGGTTCTCCGTGCGCCTCTGTGTTCCTTTTAAGATGCTTGTTGCAAAACGGCCGTTAAACTTTCCACCAGCCGCGCATTTTGTTCCGGCGTGCCAATGCTCAGCCGAATGTGGTTGTCCAGCCCAAACGCCGGGCGCACAATAATCGCCAGGGCCATCAAACCATCGATGAGTGTTTGAGCAGGCACCGATTTGTGCGAAAACAGCACAAAATTGGCCTGACTGGGCCAAACGCGGCAGCCAAGGCCGGTGAGCTGCTCAGTGATCCATTGCTTGCCCGCCGCATTGTTGGCAATCGTGCGCTGCCGATGTTCTGCGTCGTTGAGCGCCGCCAGACCCGCTACCAGCGCCAGCTTGTTCACATGGAAGTTGCGTTTCACACCTGCCACCCGCTCAATAATTTGCGGGCTGGCAATGCCGTAGCCCAGGCGCAGCCCAGCCAACCCGTAAATTTTGGCAAAGGTGCGCATGAGGAAGATATTTTTGCCCGCCAAGACGTACGGCAGCGCGTCCGGGTAATCGGGCGCATCGACAAAGTCGTAGTACGCTTCGTCGTGGATGAGCAGCACATCGTCGGGGATGATGTCGATGATTTGTTGCAAGGTGCTGGCGGGTACGTAGGTGCCGGTGGGGTTGTTGGGATTGCAAACGTAGACCAGTCGTGTTTGGGGCGTGATTGCCGCCGCAATGCGGTCAGGGTAGTAGCTAAAATCGTCTTCATCCAGATCGTAAAAGTTGATTTTCTGCCCGGAACGGCCGTGGTACCGTGCCAAAAAGGGAAATGACTGCCGGGGCAGAACGCTCTCTGCCTCAGGCGTGGTTAGATGGCTGCGGGCCACAAATTCCAGCACCTCAATGCCACCGCTGCCCACGACGATATTTTCCGGCCCCAGCTGATCGCTAAGCGAAGCGGCGATAGCCTGGCAAAGCTGGCCATCTAACTGCCGGGGCGGGTAAATGTTCAGCTTGTCCAGATTGTCCCGAATGGCTTGCAGCGCCAGGGGAGAGGGCCCCAACGGATTCTCATTGGAGGCCAGCTTCAGCGGCTCGCGGGTTTGCAATTCAGGCGGTAAATCTTCAATAGAGAGTCCAGGTTTATACTCAGTGGTAGACATAATATCCTTCATTTTGGTGACATGGTAAAAATACATGGTAAGAGCGGGGATCAAAACGCCCGACAACAATCATAGCGTAAAGTGAAGGGGAGAGACAAAGTGGGAAGGAGGAACAAAACGATACCCGGTAAATCTTGTGGAAAAATAAAAATCCCGCCGTAGCTTTGTTTGCTCCGGCGAGATTTTATTTAATGAGAGGGGCTGAATTGGCGGTTACGGCCGTTCTACAAACAATCCGTCCATTACTTCCCCACCAAATCCGTCCAGTGACCCATTCCAGAACAGCGAGAAAGTGCAGGATGTGCTGCTGCCCGTGGTAGGTGAACCACAGAGCAAGATGTCTGCCCCATCACCCGTTACGCCTGACACAGCAAAACTGCCCCGCGTGGTCAGATAGATGCCACCCGTGGCATCATCTAACCAGACGCCCGACACATCTTCACTACTGGCGTCACTTAGACCGACATCAGAGCCGTCAAATTCCAGACTCCAACTGCCACTCGTGTTGCTGCCCAAGCTGCTGGGGCTAAAGCGCAGAATATCTTCGTCCGCGCCGCTAACGCCAGGGACGCTGAAACTGCCTAACGTACTCACCAGCAAATCGCCAGAGGCGGTGACTGAGACGCTGTCGATATCCTCGCCACTGCGAGTAAGGCCCACGTCGGAACCATCAAAGTACATCTCGAAGCTGCCAGCGGTGCTGCTGCCCAACGAGGTGGGCACAAAGCGCACCAGGTCAGAATCATCGACCGAACCTACGTCTGGAATGGTGGTGTTGCCCAAGAAGCTAAGAATAATCGAGCCATCATCCAGGAAGTGGAAGGCGTCCACATCACGCGCACCAGCGCCGCTTAAGCCTACATCGGAACCATCGAGGATTATGCTCCAAACGGCCGTATCCACATCAAGCGCCAAAATATCCTCATCCGCAAACGAGACGCCGCCCACATTGCCACCGCTCGACGAGCTGACGTAAATCACATCGCCACCAGTAGGTGGTGTTGTGGGTGTAGGTGTTGGCGGAATTGGGGTATTCGTTGCTGTTGGTAATGGTGTGTTTGTGGCAGTTGGCAATGGTGTATTCGTCGCTGTCGGCAATGGCGTATTTGTGGCCGTCGGCAGCGGTGTGTTTGTGGCCGTCGGCAGCGGTGTGTTTGTGGCTGTCGGCAACGGTGTGTTCGTGGCCGTTGGCAGCGGGGTGTTCGTGGCAGTTGGCAGCGGTGTGTTCGTGACCGTTGGCAATGGTGTATTCGTGGCCGTTGGTAACGGTGTATTGGTCGCCGTCGGTGTTGGCGGGATGGGTGTTGGCGTGGGGCTGGTACCGCCCAGGTTTAGGCCAAGCACCACCGGATCGTGGTCCGACGAGCGGTACGCATCGGCATTATAATAAAGCGAAATTTGGTTGGCGGTTTTGAATTCCTCGTTGTAATCCAGGGCGCGTGGCTCATCGGAGTTGATGTGCCATTCCGTTACGCCGCTCACCTGCGCCGTCAGGCTGGGGCTGGTTAGGGCATAATCCAGCGTACCTACCTGCCCATCGAACACGTAAGAGTAAGCGTTTGCCAGACTGTTGCCCTGATCCGTGTAGCCCGCGCCGGTGATGACGCCAATCGGGTCTTCCATGGCATAAGAATTCAAATCGCCCACGATGAGGAAGTCGCTATCGCCGCTGCCGGTGGGGTCGGTGGCCAGCCAGTTGACCAGCGCCGTGGCGGCGTTGGTGCGCGTGACATTGCAGTTGCCTTGTCCATCACCCGTGTCCGGGTCGCCCACATCGGTACAGGCCGAACCTTTGGATTTGAAGTGGTTCACCACAATGGTGAACACCTCGCCGCTGCCGTTTTGGCTGAAGGTTTGGGCCAGAGCCGGGCGGTTTTTGGTATCCAGGAAGAGCGGATCGTCGGAAGAGTCCAGAATTTGGGCTGTGCCACTTGGCGTCACGACCGCAGGCTTATAAATCAGGCCAACGGCAATTTCATCGGTGCCAATTTGGCTCACCCCAGGATTGATGAAGCTGTAGGTGCCAGGTGCGGTGGCGGCGTTAAGGCCATTGACCAAATCTTGGATGGCGCTCTGGCTGCCGTAGCCGTCGTTTTCAATCTCGATGAGGCCAACGACATCGGCATCGAGGGCCACCAGAGCTGCAATGATTTTGTCGCGCTGGCGGTTGAATTCAGACAGCGAATCGGCCCCGCGTGAGGTGGGGAAACCGCCACCGCTGCCGTTGCCATTGAAGTAGTTGAGTACGTTGAAACTGGCCACGCGCAATGTGCCGCCTACGGGAACCGGCGCAGCTGTTCGTGGATTACTATCCACAAAATTGACAGTGCCCACTGGTTGCAGCCGGTAAGTGCCAAAGTGTTGGTCGAGAACGGCCGTTAAGCCAGTGACCTGAGCCCTGCCGCGCAGTGAATTGGCCGCGCTCAGTTCCGGGGCCGGGTAGATGACCGGGTCTTTGTTTTGCGCCCCGTTGGCATCATCCAGCGTGATACGGCTTAAGTCGTTTTGCGCTTGCAGAGCGTTGGCCGCCGCGCCCGGCGTGGTCACCTGCGTGGGGTTAAACAGACGGCCTAGCGACAAATCGACATTGCCGTAGCGGGCCAAATTGTACGTTTCCGTCACGTCCAGCGTTTGCGGGAAGGTGACCAGCATCCCCTCGTACGCCTCCCAATCGGTGAGGTCAGTAACGGGCAGAGTGATGGTAGCGGGGGTCACGGTAGCCCCGCTGCTGCACACGGTCACGGTGGTCAGCGTGGTCATTTCGGTGAGAAACGCGCCGCTGCCGGTGCTGGTTTCAAATTCAGTGACGCTACCTTGGAGCCGCACCACGTCGCCCAGGGACACATCCACACCAAAGCCATTGTCGTAAACGAAGATGCCTTCGGAGGTGGCGGCGCTGCCGTCAGCGTCGCTGTCTTCTTCTTGCAGGTAGAAGCCGGACAGTTCATCGATGGTGTCCTGGTAATCGCCCACAACGACGCCTTCGATGATGACATCGGCTACGCCATTGAGCGGGCTGCTGCTGCCGCTGCCCTGGATGGCGCTGATAAGGGTGGCGCTGTCGCCACAGGCACCAAAGCCACCAGAGACGGTGCTAAAGTTGAAGCTGTAGTCGCTGGCCATGTTGTCGATTGTGCCGTCCTGGTCGCTGACCTGGCTGGCAAAAACGGTAACGGTGCAGGTTTCCCCAGCGACAAAATCTGTTGAGGGATTAACTGTGTAGCTTTGCGGGCCGCCGGTGGTAACGGCCGTAATCGTCCCACTCGTCGTACAGCTCAAATCCACCCAGCTGCCGCCCAGGGTCACCGGCTCGTTAAAGTTGATGGTGATGTTGGCGTTCAAGGCCACGTTGGGCGTGCCGTTCACCGGGGAAGTGCTGACCACCGAAGGCGGGCCATCACCACAGTTGGCCGTGTGGCTGCCTAGCCCGGTGAAGGTGTCCTGGGGAAAACCCAGCCATTCCGCTGCTGGATTAAAAGCGTCAGCTTCGTTGCTGTCGCCGCCGCAGACGGTGTCCAGGCGCTGAAGGGTGTTGTTTTGGGTGGAGGTGTCGCCGCTGCCCCACTGGCTGCCGGGGTCCACGCCCAGCTGACCAATCACATCCACAATGCCGCTGCTGTTGCGCAGAATGATGGTGTCATCTCCGTTGAAGAAAGAAGAGGTGGAAATGAGGTCAGCGACATTGAGGATAGCGGCGGTGGCGTCGTTGTCGGCCACAACGTACACATCCCCATCGGCCAAAGAGCCGCTTAAATTGATGGTGGTTAGGGGGGAGGTGTTGCCGTTGAAGTAATACTCCAATTGGTAATTGTCTGCGCTGAGATCAACGGCCGTTCCCGTGCCGTTATAAATTTCAATGGCCTTGTTGTTGGAAGAACCTTCGATGTATTCGGAGATAAAAAGAGAAGTTGCTACAGCCCGTGCGGGCGAGGAATGAATGAAAAAAGGAAATGAAAAAAGTGCGGTTAATGCCAGAAGTCGGAGCCAAAAGCGTTTGCTGAGCATATTTATTTTCTCCTAAGGGTGGGAGTTGTTGGTAAGCTGCGGTTTTATATAGGAGGCTGGACAATAGCGCAAGAAGTTTTAAGGATTGGGGAAAATCTTGCCCGGGTTGAGAATGCCATACGGATCTAACGTTTGTTTAATACTGTACATGACGTCTACGGCCGTTTCCCCATGTTCCCGCACCATAAATTTGGCCTTGCCAATGCCCACGCCATGTTCCCCAGTTGACGTGCCACCCAGTTCTATTGCTCGCAAGACAACTTCTTCGTTGACCAGGTTGGCTTGTTGACGGGTGGTCTCATCCTGGTAGGGGGTGGTGATGTGCAGATTGCCATCACCGGCGTGGCCCACCATAAATTGGGGCAGGTTGCGTGTTTGCAGCGCCTGCCGGGCAAATTGAACCAGCGCTGGATATTGGCTGATGGGCACGGCCATGTCTGACAATTGCCAGCGATACCCTACAAACACGCGCCGCATGGTTTCAAACATGAGGTGACGGGTGCGCCACATCTTCTGTCGCTCAGCCGTATCTGTAGTAGCCTGGAAGCGAATCGCCCCATGTGCCGTGCAGATTTCTTGCACCAGTGCCAGGTCTAATTCGGCCGTTTCAGCATGGGCGGCGTGGATTTCCATCAGCAGGGTGGGATTTTCGCCCCAATCGACGCCTTCCTCGCGGCTGAGCAAGGCAGACGTGGCGGCGTCGATAAATTCCAGGGCAGCAATGTCCAGGCCAGATGACCGCAGCTCGACAACGGCAGCGATTGTCGGCTCAACCGCGTTAAACGTGGCCACGACACCGCTCATCACGGTGGGCAGGGGCACCAGCTTCAACGTGGCCTGGGTAACGACACCCAGCGTACCCTCGCTGCCCACAAACAGATGGAGCAGATCGTACCCGGCAGATTGTTTAACAGAGCGCGAACCTGCATGGACGAGACGGCCGTCTGCCAGCGCCACCTCCATTGCCAAAATATTATCTTTGGTCGCGCCGTACTTTACCGTGCGGCTGCCTGCGGCGTTGTTGGCCAACATGCCGCCAAGCGAGGCGTTGGCTCCCGGATCGGGCGCAAAAAAGAGGCCGTGCGGCCCCAACTGCTGGTTCAAATCTTTGTAGCCGATGCCTGGCTGCACCGTTACCTGAAAATCGTCGGCGTGCAGGGTAACAATCTGGTTCATGCGCTCCAGGGAGAGCAAGATGCCGCCAAACAGGGGAATCGAGTTGCCTTCCAGCGACGACCCTGCGCCCCACGGCGTGACGGCAATCCGGTTGTCGTGGGCGATGCGCAGCACGTCAGCCACCTGTTGGCTGGTGGCGGGCCAGACAACCACCTCGCTTAGATGCGCTTCGTGCTGCGACATATCCTGGGCACGCAGCTGGCGCTCTGCTTCGGCGGTGGAAATTTGGTCGGGGGTGAGAACGGCCGTTAACGCCGCCAAAACTTCCTCAGAAACTGGATTAAATTGCATGATGACAACTCCATAAAGAAAAGATCCGCTAATTACACAGGTTAGCGCAGGTGTTTATGTTTTACCATAATTTGGGCTAAAGATGCGGATTTCAATGTCTAACGTTCAACCCAAAGCAATTTCTGCTTGTTTGAACAGCACCTTTTCAGACGAACGACCACATTTGGTAATAAGGTCAAGTATAATAGCAATTATGTTTAACTCATTCTCCCCAGACCGGCAAAGTGAGCCCGATTTACAAGACGCGTTATATCAATCGCATCAATTTTTGCACTGGCTCATGAACATTACGTCCAAAGCGGTTTTTTGGAAGGATCACAACTCTGTCTATTTGGGGTGCAATCGTAATTTCGCAATTTCCTGTGGCCTTGGAAATCCAGATGAAATTGTGGGTTTAACAGATTATGATTTGCCGTGGCCCAAGGAACAGGCAGATTTTTACCGCAAGATTGATCAAATGGTGATTCAATCGGGGCAACCCCGTTACCACATTATTCAATTGCAAACATTGGCAAACGGCCGTGATGTCTGGATCGAAACCAGCAAAACGCCACTATACGATCAAAAGGGGCAAATCATTGGCGTGTTAGGCATTGAAAAAAACGTTCACCAAAGAGGAGAACGGTATGTGCTATCAGAAGCCCAGATTAATGTGGGGTCCTGGGTGTGGGATGAACAGTCACAACTGTTTCAAATTGATCAAACAGCCAAATCTATTTTGGGGCTAATGGGAACAGGAAACACGCTCACCATGACGGAGTTTATGCGGATGGTACATCCCGATGATAGCTTCCAAGTCAGGCAGGGCGTGGAAGCCTTACTGAATCAGCGCTCAACCTTGTATGAGAAGAAATACAGGATTATTCAATCGAATGGTGCGGTGCGCGGCGTTTTGGTGCGGGGAACGGCCGTTTATAATTCCCAAATCCAATCGTACCAGATCGGTGGCACTATCTCTGATTTGTCCGCAACCATGTTTGGCGAAAACACAAACGACCATAGACCTGACATTCTGGAAGCAATTACCTATTCCAGCCAAAACCTTTTATCCACAAGCGAACTAGACAAAATAATCCCCGATGTGCTGGGCATATTAGGACGCGCTATTGGGTACAATCGCGTTTATTTGCTAAAGAACAACATGCTTATGCCTGACAACATTGTGGCAAAGCAAACTGCCTGTTGGAGTGCCTACGCCGACCATACAACCAAGCCTAAACTTCGGCCGGCAATCTTTAATTACCAGGCCATTGGTTTAGAAGGCTGGTGTAAGGAGTTGCAATCAGGCAAAGTAATTTATGGTCTGATTGATGAATTTCCGGCTAAAGAGCAACACTATTTGGCAAACCAGGCTGTGACATCATTCATTTGGCTGCCTGTTTTTTGTGAGGGGGATTGGTGGGGGGTGTTAGGCTTTGATGATCGCGCCCAACAAGCGCCTCATTTTGCCGAGATCGAGGTATTGCGGAATGCTGCTGGGGCTATTGGTGCCGCTATTTCACAACAGCAAAGCCAACAGGCAGAACGGGATCAGCGAGCCCTGGCTGAAGCCCTGCGCGATACGGCGCGGGTTCTTAACAGTACACTAAACCTGGACGAGGTACTCGATCGGATATTTTCAGAGATTAGCAATGTGGTGCCGCATGATTCGGCTAATATTATTTTGGTAGAAAATCGCCGGGCGCGGGTGGTAAGAAGCCGTCGCAACCCAAAATCACCATTCATCATCCCCACACTATCGCATGAATTTGCCATCAGCACATTCCCAATTTTGCAGAGGATGATTGCTACCAGAGATTCGATCATTACGACAGACCCTGAGCAAATGCCATTTTCGGGGACAGAGTGGGGCATGGAATGGGTGCGCTCTTATGCTGGCACACCAATACAACATAAAAATAAAGTCATTGGGTTCATTAATCTATTCGGCGAAAAAGAAGGATTCTTTCAACAGATTCATGCCGAACGACTACACGCTTTTGCAGATCAGGCGGCCATTGCCATTAGTAATGCCCGTTTGTACGAACAGGCGCAAGAGCTGGCGGCGTTGGAAGAACGACAACGATTGGCGCGGGACCTGCACGATTCTGTCAATCAAACGTTGTGGACGGCGAGTATGCTGTCTGATGTTATTCCAGCATTGTGGGAGCAGGACCCAGAGAATGGACGAAATAGTTTAGAAAAGCTGCGCCGCCTGAATCAAGCGGCGCTGGCTGAAATGCGGGCATTGTTGCTTGAACTTAGACCGGCAGCTATTATCACCTCAAATCTTGGTGACCTGATTGAGCAATTGTCTGCGGCGGTCATGAGCCGGAAAAACATTCACATTCAACTTCAGCTGGAGGGTGAAGCGCAACTAGAGCCTAGAATCCAGATTGCTATTTATCGCATTGCCCAAGAGGCGTTGAATAATATTGTAAAACATTCGCAGGCAACGGCCGTTTCCATCGAACTAAACTACGACGAGCAGCAAGTCAATTTATTCATCTCAGATAACGGTAGTGGATTTAATCTCCAGAATGTGCGCCCCAGTGCATTGGGATTGCAAATCATGCACGAACGTGCCGAAGCAATTGATGCCATGCTCCAGATAAGTTCAGCACCTACGCAGGGGACAAAATTGTTTGTCAGGTGGATAGATAAATAATAGAGGAAATCGAAAATAAGGGAACTGCTGTGGCGAAACCTCAAACCATAAGATTTATTATCGTTGATGATCATGACATTGTGCGCGAAGGGTTAGCGTTATTGCTTACTGCTTTTCCCGACCTGGAATTGGTTGGTCAGGCATCGAGCGGCGTGCAGGCGCTAGACCTGTTTGCCAAGGTTCACCCAGATGTTGTTCTTATCGACATGGTTATGCCAGAAATGGATGGTGTGTCAGCCATCAAACGTATTCGCCACTTACAAGCCGATAGTAAGATCATTGCTCTATCAACTTTTGGTGACAAAAAGCTGGTCAATTCAGCCTTAGAAGCGGGAGCTACCAGCTACCTTTTGAAAAACGTGTCTGCCTTTGAATTGGCCCAAGCCATTCGGATGACAAAAGCAGGTCTTTCTGCCTTTGCCCCAGAAGTAACTCAGATATTAAGGGCCAGTAACCAAACCAACGACGATCTTGATCTGACAGCCCGTGAACTAGATGTTCTCGGCTTGTTAGTACAAGGCTTGACCAACCAAGAAATTGCCATCAAACTTGGCATTAGTAAGTTCACCATCAAAAACCACGTCAGCAACATCCTACCCAAATTAGGTGTGAACAGCCGCACCGAAGCCGTGAGTGTAGCACTCAAAATGGGTCTGGTGGAAAAGGAATAAACAACACTATGATTTATCCCGAACCCAGATTTAGCCCGGCCGGAGACTGTTTTCTACTTGTAGAATTTGGCGATGAAATGAGCCTGCGCCTGAATTTTTTAGGGCACGGATTGCGCCTTGCCATCGAAGAAAGCAACCTGGTCGGCGTCATTGAGACTGCACCCGGATTATCCTCTGCCATGCTTCATTACAACCCCGACAAAATCACCTATGACGATTTGGCCAAAGAGGTCGCCCAATTGATCGATGGGTTTAGCTATGTAAATGATATTGCCCTGGATAGTCGCCTTTTTCGCATTCCAGTCACTTATCTTGATCCCTGGACAAAAGAGTGCATAGAAGATTATAAAGAGGAGTTTGCCGACAAGAAGTACGATCCTGATTTGATTGTTGAACACAATGGGTTGGCTGATACGGCCGAATTCATTCGCATTCATTCCAGCACAGAATACTGGGTTGCCTCTTTGGGATTTTGGCCTGGCCTCCCATTTTTGATGCCGCTTGATCCCCGATGCATGCTGACTGCCCCCAAATACAACCCGCCACGCACCTGGACTCCCCAGGGTACAATTGGGCTGGGAGGAGCAACAACAGCCATCTACCCGATTGATACCCCCGGAAGCTATCAAATATTTGCTCGCACGCCTATTCCCATTTGGAATACACAGAAACAATTCCCCGAATTTGAAAACAATGTTTGCCTGTTTCACCCTGCTGACCGCATCAAATTTGACCCCTGTTCTATTACCGAATTTGAGGAACTGGAAGCATCGGTAAAAGAAGGACGCTATCAATACAACGTCGTGATCGATCAAAAATTTTCTATAAAACAGCATGAAGCCTAAGGGCTTGACCGTTTTTAACTTTTGAGTTTCGGTAAACGGTCAAGCCTTGGGGTTCGTTTCCTTATCGAAAGTTATTTGTGAACGAACCCTAAGTACAAACAATTTTGGTTTGTCGGGTGAGGAGAAAGCGTCCTCAGATGCGTCCTGACGGTCAAAAAAACGCTCTAAATATATACAGCTTATTTACGAATAGGCCCTAAACAACACTCATGATAGAAGTGATTCGCCCCGGTTTAGAAACAACCGTTCAGGATTATCCTGGCCGTGTAGGGTATCGTAACCAAGGATTCCCTACATCAGGGCCAATGGACAGCTGGTCATTCCGACTGGCAAATATCCTTGTAGGCAATCCGGCCGGAGAGGCTGGATTGGAGTGTCAATTTGTGGGGCCTACCTTGCAGTTTCATGTTGATACAGTCATTGCCGTTTGTGGCGCATTTAATCAGCCTGTGTTGGATGAGACGCCTCTTCCATTATGGGAAAGCATTGCCGTAAAAGCAGGGCAGATCTTAAAAACATCGTTTGCGACTTCGGGAGCCAGAACTTACATTGCTATTTCTGGGGGCATCCGCACAGAACTGTTGCAGGGATCACGAGCTACTTTTCATCGGGGCGGCGTGGGTGGCGTACAAGGCCATGCTATTCAAACAGGGCAATCCATTCCCATTGGAGCGGTAACGGGGGTTCCAGTGCGAGTGGTGAAGGAGGCGTGCCGCCCTAAGTTTGCCTTTGACAGGCGTTGGTCTATTGAGGTGATGCGCGGCCCCAATGACGATTGGATTGATGAGCAAGGGCATGAGATATTTTTGACAAGCAATTGGAAGCTCTCATCAATGAGTGATCGCATTGGTTATCGCATTGTTGGCCCTTCCTGGCGGTTCTCTGAAAAGGCGATCCAAAAACGACCAGAGCATGGTTCGGAACCATCTAATATCATTGATCAGGGGTATCCTTTGGGAGCGATTAATGTGACGGGGCAAACAACGACCATTTTGTTGAATGATAGTCCGGGGATGGGGGGGCATATTAACCCGTACACGGTTGTTTCGGCAGCTTTGTGGAAGTTGGGTCAATCGAAGCCGGGAGATATTTTGCAATTTACGGCCGTTTCCCTGCAACAAGCCAACGAACTGCGGCACAATCTCAATGCGCTGTGTAACGAGAATAGTATCGTCTGAAAATTGTTTTAATAGTCCATATGGACTAGCCCACCATAGCCCACAGTTACCAAGAAAAATCGTCCATCTTACTCAGGTAGGATGGGCGATTTGCTTTTATATTCTTCTGAATATTCATGTACTTTACTTACAGGAGAAGAAAAATGAACATTTTGCTGGGTAAGAAAGGGTATTTAACAATTTTAGTTATCTTATTGGTGCTGTTGCTTGCAGCATGTGGTGGCACGGCAAGTGAAGATAGCAACGCCGATACAGAAGAAGCAAGTGGTTCAGCCGAAGAAGAGATGGCAGATGAAACAGAGGCCGAAGAGATGGCTGATGAGGAAATGGCCAGTTGGTTTCCTTATACGGTCGAAGTATGGGATCCGCCATTCGACATGGCAAGCCCACGAACGGCCGTTGATTATACTCCCTTAGACAGCGCCGCCGAAGCATGGGACGTTTGTGTTTCTTTTCCCCACATGAAAGACGCTTATTGGCTAGCCGTTGATTATGGTGTCGTAAGCGAAGCCGAACGTCTTGGCGTCAACATGACACTCGTAGAAGCAGGTGGTTATACTGAACTCAGTACCCAAATTTCTCAAATTGAAGATTGTGTGGCGGCCGGTGCAGACGCAGTGGTGATTGGTGCTATCTCATTTGATGGTCTTAACAATGTCGTCTCTGAAATTCGAGCGCAAGACATTCCTGTCATTGATGTGATCAATGGCATGTCTTCTGCGGAGTTGTCGGCTAAATCATTGGTCTCTTTTGGTGAGATGGGGTCCAAAGCAGGGGAATATCTGGTTAATCTACACCCGGCAGGCAGTGATCCTGTCAAAGTGGCATGGTTCCCTGGCCCGCCAGGAGCCGGTTGGGTTGAAGCGGGAAATGCTGGTTTTACAGAAGCAATTACCGATGGCGCAATTGAACTGGTTGACACGCAATATGGCGACACGGGCAAGGAAGTGCAAGGGCAACTGGTTGAAGATGTGCTAGAAGCCAATCCTGATATTGATTACATTGTGGGAACGGCCGTTACCGCCGAAGTTGCCATGAGTATCGTACGTGATCGCGGGCTGGAAGATCAGGTGCAAATCGTCTCCTACTACTTTACACCTGGGGTATATAACGGTATCTTGAACGGCCGTATTCTTGCCGCACCCACCGACTCTGCCGTCATCCAAGGACGCGTTGCCATCGACCAGGCCGTGCGTATCCTGCAAGGGGAAGAGTACATGCAACATGTTGGGCCAGAACTGTATGTCATCAACAGTACCAACATCAACTCTTTTGACCGCGACTCTTCCCTGGCACCCGATGATTTTTCACCCACCTTCTCTGTAAACCAATAAGTACCAAGCAAAGCGGGCGGCTGGCATTAGCCGCCCGCTACCAATCACAGAGTACGCATCATGCTGCAAACCCAAGAAACGGCCGTAACCACCGCCCAACCATTGCTCAAACTGGTGAACGTCTCCAAACAATACCCCGGTGTCTTGGCCTTAGATTCCATTAACTTTGAGCTGCGGGCCGGGGAAGTCCACATCCTGTTTGGTGAAAATGGGGCCGGTAAGTCCACCATGATCTCCATCATTGCGGGCGCAGTCTCACCCACATCCGGCACGTTGTTGTTTAAAGGCCAACCCAAACAGTTCCATCCCGTTCATAATGCGCGTGAACTGGGGATTAGCGCAGTCTTCCAAGAATTCTCGCTTATTCCCCAACTCACCGTTAGCGAAAATCTAACCCTTGGTGCGGAAACAACCAAAATGGGTTTGCTTAACAAAAAAGCAATGCAGCAGCAATCCAAAAGTGCATTAGCCGAGTTAAATTTCAATGTTCCCATTGATAAGCAGGTGCGTTTTCTCTCGCGGGCGGAACAACAAATGGTCGAAATTGCTGCCGCGTTTCGGTCGAAAATGTCAGTGTTGATTCTGGATGAACCAACCGCCTCACTCACTGAACGGGAAACGCAAAACCTGTTCAAACTGATCGAGCAGGCAAAATCCGAAGGGGTTGGCATTATCTACATCACCCATCGCATGTCAGAGATCAAACGAATTGGGGATCGCATAACTGTGTTGCGAGACGGTAAATATGTGGCAACTGTAGACGCAGACAGCACAACAGAAGATCATCTGCTGGAATTGATGACTGGTCGAGTTATTGATCAAATCTTCCCCCGTATTCAATTTGCGCCAACAGAAACAATACTGGAGGCAAAAAAGCTCACAACGGTAGATTCTTCTGTAAATAATGTCTCCTTTCATGTCAAACAGGGAGAAATTGTGGGCTTTGCCGGGCTGGTAGGCTGTGGCAAATCGCGTGCTGCCCGCGCCTGTTTTGGTATTGAACCAATTGGCAGTGGACAAGTGCTGTTTGATGGCACAGCCACCACCAGGTTTGGGCTAAAGCAGATGCTGGATCGGGGAATGTTTTATGTTCCGCCAGATCGGCATAAAGAAGGTCTGGTCATGATCCGGCACGTGCGGGAGAACATATCTCTGGCCGCGCTGTCGTTGCGCCGCTTTTCCAGATCGCTCTTCTTAAAAAGAAAGGATGAACGGACCGTGACAAATGAGCTGGCAAAGCGGCTCAATTTGCAGCCTTTTGATATTGAAAAGCGCGTCTACCAATTTTCTGGTGGCAATCAGCAAAAGGTGCTGCTGTCTAAAACGTTAACACGAGACGTGAAGCTGTTTATTTTTGATGAACCAACGATTGGCGTCGATGTGGGCACAAGAGTTGCTATTTATCAATTTATGGCTGAGCTATGTGAAGCGGGAGCGGCCGTTTTACTGGTCTCATCAGATTTGCCAGAGGTATTGCACCTGACCCATCGTGTCTATGTGTTTCATCGGGGCCGGGTGAGGGCAGAGCTTCGTGGCCGCGACATCACAGAAGAAAATATTCTGGGTCACTTTTTTGGTGAAGATGAAAATGATGCTGTGAAAAAAAGAAACCTCTTGGAGATTGATGTGAATGAACATAGTACAGAGGAATAAAGTGAACTTATCTAACTTAATATCGATGTCAAAAGAGCATAGCATCGGGTATTGGCTACTTTATGGATTTGTGAAATTGGGCGTTTTGCCGCTATTTTTGGCCGTTGCCGTGATTGTCTTCACGCTTTTGTCGAGGAATTTTCTGTCGGTGCAGAATTTAACTAATGTCTCGCGGCAATCGACCTATCTGGTCGTCATTTCATTGGGGCAAATGCTGGTTTTGCTGACGGGGGGATTTGACCTGTCGGTAGGAACCATTGTGGCCTTATCCTCAGTGGTAGGGGCAACGGCTATGTCTTCTGTTTATGCCAGCACCCCGGAAGCAATAGGACTTGCTATCTTAGCCGGTGTGTTGGCCGGGTTAGCGGCCGGTATTGTGATGGCCACGCTAAATGGCATTGGTGTGGCTGTTTTTAACGTGTCTCCGTTTGTCATGACGCTGGGGATGTCTTCTGTGGGTTTTGGCGTGGCGTTGTATATGACAGGTGGTGTGCCGGTTTATGGGATGCCACCTGAATACAGTGATTTGTTTGGCTTTGGCCGCTGGCTGACAATTCCAACCCCAATTTGGATTACGGTGGGACTCATTTTATTGATCTACCTGTTTTTAAGCTGGACGCGATACGGCCGTTATCTCTACGCCATTGGCGGTAACATTCAGGCGGCTGCTTTGTCTGGTATCAGCACAAAATGGAACCTGTTTTTGGCTTACGTCTTGAGCGGAGTATTGGCCGCCTTAAGTGGGCTTTTGCTCACTGCCCGAATAGAAACAGGTGAAGCCAATATTGGCGCTTCTTTCCCGCTTGCATCAATTACAGCTTGTGTCATCGGTGGCGTGTCTTTGCGTGGCGGCACCGGACGTGTCGGAAACGTGGTGTTGGGAGCAATATTCATTGGCCTGGTGCAAAACGGCATGAACCTGGCCCATATTGAATCCTATTTACAAACAGTTGTCATCGGTATTTTGCTCATTTTAGCCGTTATTGCGGATCAACTCCGCCAACGGTATGCACTTACTTTGTCGGAATAAATTAGCCCGGACAAATTTCTGCACACCTGTCAGAGCAAACAATCATTCAAGGAAAAATTACGCATGTCATTTATTATCAATTGCGATATGGGAGAAGGGTTCGGTCTGTATAAAATTGGCAATGATGCAGGGCTAATGCAACATATCACCGTAGCCAATGTCGCCTGCGGATTCCATGCTTCAGATCCGGTTATCATGCACCAGACGGTGCTCCTCGCAAAAAAACATGGGGTAAAGGTGGGGGCGCATCCGGGCTTACCGGATTTACAGGGGTTTGGCCGTCGGGCAATGCACATTCAACCGCAAGAGATTACGGACATCATTGTGTATCAAATTGGAGCGTTAAAGGCATTTTTAGATATGGAAGGGTTGTCGTTGAACCATATTAAACCGCATGGTGCCCTGTATGGCATGGCGGCCCGAGATGAGGCGGTGGCGCACGCCATTTGTGATGCGGCCGTTTATTTTGATGTTCCTATTTACGGCATTGCGGGTTCCCAGCATGAAAAGGTATATACAGCACGAGGCGTCGGCTTTGTGGCCGAATATTATGCTGATCTGGAGTATGACGCCAATGGCCAGTTAATCATTACGCGTGAACACCATGCCGTTGACCTGGAAACGGCCGTTCAAGGGGTCATCTCAGCCGTCAAAGAGGGCAAGGTACGCACCAATGTTGGCACCACTTTCGACATGAAGGTAGACACTGTGTGTGTCCATTCCGATACCCCGAACGCCATCGCCGTCGCCAAGGCCGTTAAAGAAACCATCCAAACATTAGAAAAAGAGATAGCATCATAAACTTATAGAGGAGTTGAACATGGCAACAAGTGAAATTCGTTCTCCATTACCCGGCATTTTTTATCGTAAACCAAGCCCCGACGCCGATCCTTACGTTGTTGCAGGGCAGCAAGTTCAGCCTGATCAGACGATTGGCTTGGTGGAAGTCATGAAACAGTTTACCGAAGTTAAAGCGGGGGTCAGCGGAACCCTCGTGCAATTTTCGGTTGAAAATGAAGATGCAATCAGTGCCGGGCAAACGTTGGCGGTTGTGGAAATAGGCAGCTGATCATGGACAACATCCATAAAATTCTGGTTGCCAACCGTGGCGAAATTGCCGTGCGCGTCATTCGGGCCGCACAAGCTTTGGGTAAAACGGCCGTTGCCGTTTACAGCGATGCCGATCAAGAGGCGCTGCACGTCCAACTTGCTGATGAAGCTATTCATATTGGCCCCGCCCCCGCCACAAAAAGCTACCTTGATAGCGCCAAAATCATCGCGGCGGCACAGCAAGCCGGGGCAGACGCCATTCATCCCGGATATGGTTTTTTGGCTGAAAATGCCGCCTTTGCCCGTGCTTGCCAGCAGGCACAAATTAAGTTTATTGGACCATCTCCAGAAGCAATTACGCAAATGGGTGACAAAGCCCTGGCGCGAGAAACAGCACAAAAAGCAGGCGTGCCGGTTGTGCCGGGAACAAGTGGCACTTTGGCTTCATTGGCTGATGCCGAAACGACCGCCGCCACCATTGGCTATCCACTCATGATCAAAGCGGCTGCTGGCGGTGGGGGGCGTGGCATTCGCATCGCGCAGGATCAAGCTGAATTGGAGCAGCTGCTGCCTCAAGCCCAACGAGAAGCGCAAGCCTCCTTTGGCGACGGAACAGTTTATCTGGAACGCTTTGTGCAACAGGCGCGGCATGTGGAAGTACAGGTACTGGGAGACGGGAACCGAGCCATCCATCTATTTGAACGAGAATGTTCTCTGCAACGACGACGGCAAAAAGTCGTCGAAGAAACACTCTCTCCCTGCTTGACCCCCGAATTGCGGGCGCAAATGACCTCGGCCGCCGTTCGTCTGGCCGAAGTGGTCGCTTATGAGGGTGCCGGGACCATTGAATTTTTAGTCGATGATCATACGGGGGAATTCTTCTTCATTGAGATGAATACGCGCATCCAGGTTGAGCATCCTATCACCGAGATGATATGCAAGGTAGATTTGGTGCAAGAGCAGATTCGCCTTGCAGATGGTGAGCCACTGCGTTGGACTCAGGAAGAAATACGGCCGTCTGGTTGGGCTATCGAATGTCGCATCAATGCAGAAAATCCCGATATGAACTTTATGCCCAGTCCCGGCACACTCGGCCGTATCCAATGGCCGCAAGGTAAACATGTCCGCATAGACACCGCCATTTATGAAGGGTACACCATTCCGCCCTATTACGATTCATTGATCGCCAAACTTATCGTCTGGGGCAAAACCCGCGACGAAGCCATCCGCAAAACCCGGCAATGCTTACAGGAAACGCAAATAGAAGGTATTCACACCACCATTCCCATGCTCAGACAGCTGATGGATGATAACGCATTCATTCAAGGAGCCTATCACACAGAATATCTGACCGAATGGATGCAAAAAAAGGAGAGTTTACATGTCTAAACCAACCTCACGCTACAGCTTTGGCGGTGATGATCACATCTTTGTTGAATTGGCCGCAGAGATGAGTTTGCAAGCCAATTTTCGGGCGATGGCCATCGTCTCCGTCCTTGAAAAAAGAAACCAGCGCGGCGTCATTGATATTTGTCCGGCCAATGCCTCCTATCAGGTACGTTTTGATCCTGACATCATCCATCCTTATGAGATAAAGCAGCTTTTAGCCGAAATTGATGACGAAGTAGGGGATGCCTCTGACTTCGATCTCTCTACACGGATCATTGCCGTACCGGTGCTATACAACGACCCCTGGACGCAAGAAACGTTGATGCGCTTCCGTGACCGCCACCAGGACCCAGACGCAACCGATATGGAGTATGCTGCCCAGATCAATGGTCTGGGTTCGACCGAGGCATTTATCGAGGCCCATTCTGGCTCACCGTGGATTACCTCGATGGTTGGGTTTGTGGCCGGTCTGCCCTTCCTCTTCCAAATGGTCGAGAGAGAAAAACAGATCGAAGTGCCTAAATATTTGCGTCCGCGCACCGACACACCTGCGCTGACGGTGGGGCATGGAGGCTGTTTTGCCTGTATTTATTCAGTGCGCGGCGCAGGTGGCTACCAGATGTTTGGTATCACGCCCGCACCCATTTTTGATCCGAAACAGTCGCTGCCAGACTTTTCAGAATTCATGATCTTTTTTAGGCCAGGCGATATTGTGAAGTTTGAATCAATTACACGTGAACAGTATGACGACTATCGCGCTCAGGTAGAAAATGGGACGTTTCAGTTCAAGAAAAAGGACGTTCATTTTAAGCTCAATGAGTTTTTAGCCAACCCCGGCCAATATAACAAGCAGCTGATGGAGGTGTTAAATGGGAATTAAATTGTTGACCGCAGGTTTATCCACATCTATTCAGGATAGAGGGCGGTTTGGCTATTACAACGTCGGTATTCCGCCATCAGGGGCAATGGATCAATTTTCCTATCTGGCGGCGAATTTGCTGGTGGGCAATGTGAATGGGGAAGCGGCGTTGGAATGCACCTATATGGGGCCAGAGCTTGAGTTTGAGATGGATACGGCCGTTGCCGTCACCGGGGCAGAAATGACACCGCGTCTGAATGGACAAGAGATGCCCCAATGGGAATCATTTGCTGTCAAAGCGGGGGATAAATTGACCTTCGACTACCTCAAAAGCGGCGCACGCGTTTATTTGGCTGTGGCCGGGGGCATCGATGTGCCGGTTGTTTTAGGCAGCCGGTCACTTTATGGCCTGGGCGCATTTGGCGGCTTTGAAGGACGGGTGTTGCAAGCAGGCGATTCATTACCCGTTGGCTCACCGACCCAAAACGGGGCCATCGGCAAAAGCGTCCCCGCTGAATTGCGACCCACTTTTGGCAATAGTGTCCCCATACGGGTCATGATGGGTTTATATGATCACCGGCTAACTGAAAAAGGGCGGCGAGATTTCATCGATACTGAATGGAAATTGACTCCTGTTGCCGACCGGATTGGCTTTCGTTACAAGGGGGCAGAACTGGAATTTGTCGCCCGCGAACAACCCTTTGGTGCCGGAAGCGATCCGTCCAATATTGTGGACGCGTGTTATCCGATTGGGTCGATTCAGGTACCCGGCGGCGTAGAGCCAATCATTTTGCACCGTGATGCTGTTTCTGGCGGTGGGTACGCCATGATCGGCACGGTTATTAGTTCAGACATGGACACTGTCGCGCAAATGCAGCCTAACAGCATCGCTGATTTTGTGGCGGTTGATATGGAACAGGCGTTGGCAGCGCGACAACAGTATCAGGCACGCGTGTCTGAATTAACAACATTATTGACATAGGTGTCATTATGCAAGCAGTAGATTCTTTGCAGGTAACAAACAGGGATTTATTACAACGACGCGTGAATGCCGTACCACGAGGTGTGGCATCGGCATTTCCTATCTTTGCCCAACGTGCCGAAAATGCGGAACTGTGGGATGTGGATGGGAAGCGGTATATTGACTTTGCTGGCGGAATCGGCGTGTTAAATACAGGGCATCGCCATCCGCAAATTATGCACGCTGTCGAACAACAGATGGCTTGTTTTACGCATACGGCTTTTCAAGTGATGGGGTATGAAAATTACATTGCCCTGGCGGAACGGCTGAATGCGTTGGCTCCAGGTGACGCCCCCAAAAAGTCGATTTTTTTTACCTCTGGGGCGGAGGCGGTTGAGAATGCGATCAAGATTGCCCGGGCGTATACAGGGAGAACGGCCGTTATCGCTTTCTCGGGTGCTTTTCACGGGCGTACCATATACACAATGGGGCTTACGGGCAAAGTTGCTCCCTACAAAACAGGGTTTGGCCCCTTGCCAGGGGCAATCTACCACGTTCCCTTCCCCGCCACCTATCATGGGATCACCACAGAAATCTCCTTAGAGGCGATTAAAAGCCTATTCCGGGCAGACATTTCTCCCAGTCAGGTAGCGGCTATCATCATCGAGCCGGTACAAGGAGAAGGCGGGTTCTATCCAGCACCCTTCGACTTTTTGCGCCAGCTGCGCGCTTTGTGCGACGAACATGGCATTCTGCTTATTGCCGACGAAGTGCAGAGTGGGTTTGCCCGCACTGGCAAACTGTTTGCCATCGAACATTCAGGCATTGTCCCCGATATGATCACAGTGGCGAAAAGTATGGCAGGTGGCTTCCCGCTGTCAGGCGTTGTTGGCCGTGCCGATGTGATGAACGCACCCGCGCCAGGCGGCTTGGGCGGTACGTATGGCGGAAATCCAATTGCCTGCGCGGCAGCTTTAGCCGTGTTAGATGTGATTGAATCTGAGGGATTGCTGGCGCGCAGCTTGCAAATCGGCGATTATGTCAAACAGCGTTTACATAAGATGTCCACAAAAATGAATCGCTCTGGACCACAAATCGGGGATATTCGTGGGCTAGGAGGGATGGTGGCATTTGAGTTTGTCAAAGACAAAGAGAGCCGCACACCCGATGCAGAGGCAGCACAACAGTTAAAGAAGCTGGCTTTAGAAAAAGGATTGATTGCCCTGGTTTGTGGCACATATGGAAATGTGATCCGCGTCCTGGTACCACTGACCGCATCAGATGCGATTATTCAGGAAGGTTTGGATATTATTAGTGAATCGTTGGCAGAGATGGTCTGACTATTTACCAACAAAGGTTTTTACCAAACAAAATATAATTTGAGGAGAGTGAAAAATGTACATGACTTATGCTGATGCGTTTCGCCCGCTGGACAAACAACGTGTGATTTTTTATGAAGTTGCGCTGTTATTGTTTGGGTCTTTATTTATTGCTTTAACGGCCCAAATCTCGTTCAACATCGGCCCGGTGCCAATTACGGGGCAGACGTTGGGCGTGCTGCTAGTGGGAATGTTGTATGGCAGTAAAAGAGGCGCGGCAACTTTGCTTACTTATCTGATTGAAGGCGCTGTTGGTTTACCTGTTTTTGCTGGCGGTACGTTTGGGGTTGCTGTATTGGCTGGCCCCACGGGTGGTTATCTGGCCGGGTTTATTGTTGCTGCTTTTGTGGTAGGTTGGTTGGCTGAACGGGGCTGGGATCGCTCGTTTGGATTAACGGCCGTTGCCATGCTCATCGGCAATATCATCATTTATCTTTTTGGTTTGCCGTGGCTGGGCACCCTGCTTGGTTACGAAAACATGTTGGCCTACGGCTTCCTGCCATTTTGGCCGGGCGACATCCTCAAGCTGCTGATTGCCGCCGGGCTTCTGCCCACAGGTTGGAAACTGCTCAACAAATTTGGTAAACGGCAAGGTATCCAATAAAAGAAAATAAGGGTTGAGGTTTGTGCTTTAATTGCTCAGTTCCTTCTTAAGGAGACACTAATGCAAGTTTGGCGCGTAAACATGCGTACGCAAGCTGTCACGCAAGAGGCGGTACCTGACGCATGGCAGCATTTGGGCGGACGAGGCTTAATTGCCCGTGTATTGCTGGATGAGGTTGTTCCTGCCTGCCACCCACTGGGGCGGCAAAACAAGCTTGTCTTTGCCCCTGGCTTGCTGGTGGGACACCGGCTCTCTAGCTGTGATCGCGTGTCAATTGGCGGCAAAAGCCCGCTAACAGGCGGCGTGAAGGAAGCAAATGCGGGAGGTCGCACTGGCTATCACATGGCCCAATTGGGCATAAAAGCATTGATCATCGAAGACCAGCCAGCAGATATGAAATGGCAAGTTTTGCATTTGAGTACGATGGGGGCGCGGTTTGATGCGGTTGCCGATCTGGCTGGTTTGGGTGTCTATGCGGCCGCGTCTGCTTTGCTGGAACGGTACGGGGGAGAGGTGGCCATCGCCCTTATTGGCCCTGGCGGGGAGATGCAGTTAAGCGCGGCAGGGATTCAAAACATCGATAAGGATAAACGGCCGTCTCGCATTGCCGCTCGTGGTGGCCTGGGGGCAGTGATGGGCAGCAAAGGATTAAAGGCGATTGTCTTCGACCAACAAGGTGGCCAAAAACCAGCCATCTCCCATCCCAAAGCATTCCGCGAGGCGAAAAAGGTGTTCTCCCAATCATTGGCCGCGCATCCGCAAACGGCCGTTTACGCCAACTACGGCACAGCAGCCATGACTCAACTCTGCAACCATGTTGGTGCCCTCCCCACCAAGAACTTTTCCAGCGGTCAATTTTCCGGTGCCGCCAAGATCAGCGGCGAACATATGCGTGATTTGCTCCTGAAGCGGGGCGGAACTGCCGATCCCAGCCACGCCTGTATGGCTGGCTGCGTCATTCGCTGCTCCAACATCTACGCCGACGAAGAGGGCGCAGAAATCGTGTCCCCAGTGGAGTACGAAACCATCGGCCTGATGGGCAGCAATTTAGGCATTGATTCGCTGGATACCATTGCCCGCATGAATTGGGAAGTAAACGATTTGGGATTGGACTCAATTGAAATCGGTGCTGCCTTGGGGGTCGCCGCCGAAGCAGGGCTATTTGCCTTTGGTGATGGCGCAAAGGCCATGGAGATATTGCGCGAAATTCGGCAAGGCTCTGCATTAGGTCGTGCTTTGGGACATGGCGCGGCCACAATGGGCAAACTGTATAGCGTCTTGCGGATCCCTGTGGTAAAAGGGCAGGCGTTATCGGCATATGATCCCCGCGCTGTTAAAGGAACAGGCGTGACGTATGCAACCACACCACAAGGGGCCGACCACACCTGTGGCCTGACCATACGGGCCAAAATCGATCACCTCAGCCCAGAGGGGCAGGCAGAGCTGTCGCGCAACAGCCAGTTGAGCATGGCCGGATACGACACGTTGGGGGCGTGTGTATTTGCCGGGTTTGGCTTTGCTGCCGCACCAGAGACGATCCCGGGCTTGCTTAATGCACGCTATGATTGGAATGTGGACACCTCTATTCTGCAAGATTTAGGACGAGAGACGATTAAACTGGAACGGGAATTTAATCGGAGAGCGGGGTTTACGGCCGTTGATGATCGTTTGCCAGAATGGATGTGCCAAGAGCCTTTGTCACCACATAATGTTGTGTTTGATGTGCCAGAAGAGGAGCTAGATAGGGTTTGGCAATAGGTCGCAAACTCTCTACGGTCTTAATCTGCCTGAGCAGGAGGCAAGATCATCCGGCGAATTGGGGCGTGGGCAAGCCCGTTACATCAGGCCGGTAAGCAAACAGGCTGCCAGATAGCGGATATTGTTCAAGTTCGGCTGGACTCATCTGTTGGCAGGCAGTGGTGATGTAAAGCGTGTCCAGATTTGGCCCGCCGAAGGTGCAACTGGTGACGTTGGGCACCGGCAGGGGAATGACTTCCAAAATCTCACCAGTAGGTGAGTAGCGGGTGAGCCGTGCGCCGCCGTAGTGAGCCAGCCAGAGGCAATTTTCGCTGTCTACCGTCATGCCATCCGGGGCACCTTCTTTGGCAAAAGTTAATTGGGCAAACGGCCGTTTCCTTCCAATCGCCCCATCATTATGTAAATCAAAAGCATAGACAATGCCTTTCACAGAATCATTGTGGTACATCGTTTTGCCATCCACACTGAATGCTGGCCCGTTGGTGATGAAGTAATCACTGTCCATTTTATGCAATGTATGATCAGGATTGAGCCGGTAGAGGCTGCCGGTGGATTCTTTCTCTTTCATGTTCATGGTGCCAGCCCAGAAGCGGCCGTTGCCATCCACCTTGCCATCATTAAACCGATTCTGCGGCAAGGCTACCTCTGGCAAAACAATGGGGTCTATCGTTTCTGTAGCAAAATCAATGGCAGCAAACCCATCGCGCACCGTGCCCACAAAACCACCCGACTGTCGCATGGCCAGGCTGGTAACAGGCTGATCAAACATCCAGGTGCGGCGCTCGCCGCTGTCTACCGTTATGCGATGCACTTTTTGACCGATTATGTCAACCCAATAAAGCGCGTTTTCGGCTGCGACCCACAGCGGTCCTTCACCCAACTGTGCTTGAATCTTCCAAATGCATGTTACCTCACTCATCGAAATCAAACTCCTTCAAAATAGTGAAAACGAACCGCAGAGGCGCAAAGGACGCTGAGTTTTAAGAAAATCACAGAGAAAGACTCTGCGTTCTCCGCGTCTTGTATGTTTAAAAATGAGAGATAATCAACGTATACAGATTATTTCTCAAGCAGCCGGGAGATGTTCGTTCG
>JBNKLQ010000043.1:0-30480 GCA_050292445.1 Promineifilaceae bacterium (SeqCode)
CTCCCTTTCCTGCCGCAGCCACGATTCAAATTCCAGGCTGTCGCAGGTGAAGCCAGGGAGAAGATCGCCATGGTAGTAGGTTACGGCCGTTTCCAAATCACCCCCATCCACCGCCTGTAAAAACTGCTGCACATCCAGTTCGAAATCACTATCGGGATTGAACTGTACCGTCTGACGTGTCACCAGCAGATAAGGTTGTGACAACTCATCCAAGTCGCCCAGCATCTGACGCAGCCGAAACAGCGACTGCCGCAAATTATTGCGCGCCGTTTGCTCTGTCTCCTCCGGCCAAAACAGCGCGGCCAGCAGCTCGCGGGACAGCGGCTTCGTGCTTTGCAGGACTAAATACGCCAGCAAACCCTGATTGTTGGTCGAGCGAAAGTGGGTAATGGGCTGACGATCCAGCAAGACCTGAAATGTACCCAAAAATAAGATGTTGAGCCGAGGCATGGGTCACATTATACACCGTTACCAAAAGTGGTAACGAACTAGATTTGCTCTGGTAACGACCTGCTAACCGGGTGGAAACGGCCGTTCTCTAAGCTGAGACCAACTCATCAGCAAGGAGAGCGATCATGCGCAAATTAGCAACGGGGTTCGTTATTTTTCTAGCAATATTTATCATTTTAGGCGTGAATCATTCAGTTGTTACGACACGAAACGTCCTGGCACTGCCACCAGAGGAAAACCAGGCAAACCCAAGCGCCACAGTGACTATAAAAATAGAAGACCCCATTCAGCAGGCGTTTTGCTCAGCGCAGGTTTGCGGTGAAGCGGGTTGGCAACAGTGGATCATGGTAACACCAGAAAGCAGTTGGCAAGCGGACGAACTGGTAATGCTCGATCAGATTCTAACGGCCGTAATCGACTCGCTTAATCAACAGGGGCTGGATGGTCACGCCCTACTCAAAGGCTACCGCTTCCGGCGGCAGCCCGGCGAGTACCTTGTGGATCGCCCAAGCAATATCGCAGTGGTCAACCACACGACGCAGGAAATCGCGCTGGCTGATGCAGCCTTCAAACGGCTGCATGGATTCTACATTATCCATGAACTGGGCCATGTGGTTGATCAGCGCACCGGACGTCAGCTGTCCGCCACATTTCACGCGCTCATCGGCAGCAATCAGCAGAATCAAACAACGGCCGATGGATTTTGGCTGAATCTGCACGCTCAAAACGATCTGGAAGAGGCAACGGCCGACGCGTTCGCTCTGTGGGTTATGTCAACCTCGGCACCTGATTATCGGCCAGTCTTTGCCTATACCCCCCAGACAACAAAGTATGAGGGGATAACAGCAACGATGTCAGCATCACTCGATACGCTTACTTTGCCGTAATTACGCCATGAGAGGGCCTTAGTTTCGGTTAGCACGAATGTTAACGAATGCGATTTTTGTTCTAACCCAGTGGTGATGGCGGCCGCGCGTTAAAAGGTTTGCTGCCTGCCCAACTAATTCAAACCCCAAACGGTAACTTCATACGAGATGGGCATCATCGTATTTCGGTGGCTCGAGCGCTGGGCCAGGCAGCCATTGAAGCAGAAGTTATTTCCTACAGCAGTTAGGGTCCCTTTACAGGCTAAATAAATAATCGAACCTGACTACACACATGACACGCGAGAAATTTTAGGAAGAAAAGCTTGCCAAATTGTGAATTAATTCCCTATGTTGACGCCGGCATTTGCTTTTGCCTATGGTAGATTTAATTTAGTGTTGTGGCTGAATTGCATGTGAAACGGAGGACTTTAAGATGAATGACAATCCTTACTACCGTGAACTGGTTAACTTCCGTCAAACCTTGCAGGATTGGGTTAATGGTTCGATCCCTGCCTCAGAGGAAGATGCAGTATCTGCTCGCCTTCTAGGGGTGTTACCTGAAGACTGTATGCGTATTACCGGGGATGCCCGCCTTATTCTCAATTGCGCAGAAGATTTGGCGGGTCTTCTGCAACAACATGGTGCAATGCCCGACCTCAAGATGTCGCTTGATGATTTCTCCCTACACTGGGAGATCGACGATCTGGCTCTTGTCACCTTCAAAGAGTGGGCCCAGATTGGTGACAATATATGGGGATTGCAAAGCTCGGTCGTGTTTCGCAAAAACCAGGATACGCCGTTCGGAGTTGAATGGCTACACTATCATGAAACCAAGTTGCCAGAGAATGAAACTGAGTCCTGACAATTCGCCTAATATTGCTTGGCAAGTTCAGGTAAGGTCTTCCTGAATCTGTTCCTGGCTTGATGGTACATCGGAGTGATTCTCTATTTGGGGAGGATCGGCGGTCAGAATTTTTTTGTTTTTATCATGTTCTTTAAATGGCCCTATCTTGCAAAACGGCCGTTCCCCTCATTTTGCCAAACTGTCACCTTATCTAGCTCACCAACGACAATGTCTGGCAGTTGGTCGCCATTTACATCAGCAACGGCCAAAGCGCCATTGGGACGGTAGCGAATGTGCTGGCTGCCCTCCGTAAAGTGACCACTGCCGTCGTTCCACCAGATGATGCCTTGCCGCCACCAGGCAAAACTAGTGGTAAGTTCATGCCCGGTAACGGCATCCAAATCACCATCCCCATCCAAATCGGCCAACGTGGCTGTTAGTGTACTTTTCTGGTTCCACTCTTGGGCGCTGAGGATGAAACGGCCGTCACCATCGTTCAGCCACAACTCATCGGTCCCTTCATTGCCCACCAGCGCATCCAGATCGCCATCACCGTCTACATCGCCGAGGGCCACGGCGTAGGTGCGCTGCCGCCCCAAACGTTGGCCGCTGTCGCTAAAGACGCCCTGACCATCATTGAACCACACTTCGTTTGGCAAATTATTTTGAAAGTCCTCACCATTGCCCTGCGTATTGCCCACAAAGGCATCCAGGTCACCATCCCCATCCAGATCACCCAGGTCAACGGCCTCGCTACCGCTGGTGCCCAACGCCTGACCACTGTCCACCAATCTATCCTCGCTGCCCCACAACACCCGGTTGGCTGCAGGCACCCAGCGCATTTGTCCCGGCGTGGGCTCATTGCTGATGCCCATGCCACAGCAGCCAGCCACAAAAACGTCGGCCAGGCCATCGTCGTTCAAATCCCCCACCTGGAAAAATGAGGTATTGATGCCAGATTCCGGCGCTTCTAGACCCCGAACCCGAAAACTCAAATTGAGAAAACGGCCGCCACCCCTGTTGCCTAACGCCACTGGTCCACCCATGCCGCCCAACAGGATGTCTAAATCACCATCCTCGTCCATGTCCAACAGCACCGCGCTGGTACTGCCACTGCCAACCGGCTGCTCACTGACAACAAAACGGCCGTCGCCATCATTCATAAAAAGGGCATTGTTGGTGTTGGGAATCAGGCGGCGTGTATTGGCCAGCAGGGCATCCACATCACCGTCGCCATCCACGTCACCCAGAGCCACCTGCTGTGTGTAAGGTTCTGCCTCTAGCTGTAACGGCAAGAACACAGCAACTAAAAAGATGCAGCCAGCCAGGAAAACACTACCAAGCAGCAGCAGGGTTACTCTCCTGCGCTGTGATTTGTTGGATGAGGGACGGCCGTCTTTTTCTCGCCGCACCTGCCTGCGCCGCCACCAGGCTAAAAACCCAACTGGCTCAGGAAATTTGGGGAAAGCGGCCGTTTGCTGACGTACCCGCCCCACCATCCAGGGCAGCAGGAGAAGGCCAATAAGACCCAGGTTGAAAATGATCAAATCGGCCGTTTCAAAAACTGGTAACCAATCTTGAATATGAGCCAGCGCGGGTTGATCGTAGGTCAGGCGACGAACCGTATCGGTGAGATAAGGTGGCCGGTACAGTAGAGGCAGCAACAGCAGCATCAGGCAGAAAAAAACTAGATAGCGTCGGGATAAACCGAAAAACCACAGTTGCCAAACGCTCACCAAAATAGCCAAAACCCCTATCAGCCACAGCCCAATCAAAATGGGGGTTATGCTCAGTTGAAACGCTTCCAAATCGCTGGGGCCAAGCAGTCGGGCCGCAGCCAAGACGGCAAAAAAGGTGAGCCAGGTGCCGATGAAAATGATTCGGGTGAGGCGGTGGGCGGCACGGCCGTTTTCTTGTCCCCAGGCGTTAAGCGTTTGCAGCAGGATAATGAGCAAAAAGGGTACTAACGCTTCTAAAAGTTGGGGCAGTATATTGCCCACGCCATTTTGCATTTCCGGACCAAAAAAATTGCCGCCCCAGGATAACAGCATTCCCGGCAGCAGCGCTCCGCCAAACATGAACCAGATGTCGCCGCTGTGTGTGCGCTGCCTGGCGATGGCTACGGCCGTTAACGCCAAAATCAGGATGACCAGGTAAAAGATAACGGTCGTCATCGCCTCAGAGGCAAACTCCATGCTAAATGCCCAGGGCAGGATCAAAAATTGCAGAAAAACTAGCGTGCTGTGGCGTGGCCAGCGGCGCACCACCCAGTACATCACCAACAGCCAACCAACCTGGATCAACACCTGAGACAGATTGTTCAGCAGCCGGGACACGGTATTCCAGGCCGGTTCATTAGCCAGCAAGGAATACGGCAGCCAGTTTTGGCCGTAAAAAATGAGAAGGCCCAGCCAGCTTACCACCCAGCCCGGCCAGCGCTGCCACCAGGCCACTAGCACGCCAATCGCTAAAGCAACCAGCGGAATATAGCGGGGCATATAGACGCTAGTGGTGAAAATTAAGATGAAGAAAGGGCCAGCGGCAGCAACAGCTCCCCACCCGGACAAAAACGACGTTCGCGGCAGCAAAAACTGCCGGTTACGTTCGCGGGCGTGTTCGCGCAGGCAGCTCAGCGGCCAATCGCGCAGCTCGCGCCCAATGACGGCCAGGGCGTCACGCGGGCTGGTGGCCGCTGCCTGCTGCAAATGCTGCTGAAAAACGGCCGTTACTTCCTCGCCATATTCCTCCCGAAAATAGCGTGGATAGAGCCGCAGCAGCAGCCTGTAGAGCCAGAGGGCAAATTGGGTCAGGGGAGTCATGGTGGCCTCTGTGGGTTAAGCGGCTTCAAGCGGCAAAGCCCTGCACGGCCGTAATCATAGCCTGCATCCGGGCCACGTCGGCGTTAAGAATTTGCTGGCCCAGGTCAGTGATGCGGTACGCTTTGCGGATACGGCCGTTAACCGTTCCCGTCGCTTCGTCATAGCGCTCAATCCAGCCCTGGTCCAACATGCGGCGTAAGGCCCCGTACAGTGTGCCAGTGCTGAGCTGGATACGGCCGTTGCTCAACTGGGCCACATCTTGCAAAATGGCGTAGCCGTGCCGGGGCTGTCGCGACAGGCTTAACAAAATGAAAAACGTAGTTTCTTGCAGCGGAATCTGGTCTTGAACGTTCATGGCAACCTATATGTCATCGGATGATATGTCATTGGATGACATATTAGCATATAAAAATACGGCCTGTCAACTTGCCTTGTGTTTATTGGTGGCTAAGAAAGGGGAGGGAACGGCCGTTGCTGACAACCTTATGCTAAAATTTTAGGGTTCAGCATTGCAAGATAAGAGGCATAGCGGGAAAGCGACGCCACAGCCGAGATAAATTAGCATGAAGAAGAATAGGAAAAGGATTTTACTAATACCGCTTATTGCCCTTTTTTTGTGTAACGTTTATTTTGTGATCATTGCGTTCAGGACTATGGATGAAGATTTTTGGCAATGGGGAGAGCAACCATTTCAGAACGGACGATCTTCATTCCAGAATAATCGACCATTTGAAACTGGCTTTAAAGTGGAGCACTTTCCTAATAAATATCGCAAGACGTATCCGACTTTAGAAGCATGGTGGTTTATTTGGTATGAATTACCCAAAAATTTGGAGGATCCATTATTTCGAAATGCTCGGCTAGAAGAAGAATGGCCGCAAATTGATTTATTGTTGCAAGAAAGGCATCCAATTGTTACTCAACCTATTCCAGAAGATACGTTAATTGAACTCTCGGAACTTGAAGAGATGAGAACACTTAGAGAGGCTCTTGATTATTCGATTCTTGTAGACGATGTTGTGTATGGCGAATTAGCTTTGTGGCAAGATCAAGAATGGGTTGAAGCAAAACAAGCTTGGGAAACCATTCGAATTCAAGCAATGATTTTGGGAACATACTTTTATTTTTTAGAAGAGCAATCAGATCTTGATGTGAAGATTTATGATGAGATCGACGATTTAATTTCTACAGTTGGGACTCCATATTGGTTCCAACATTTTTCGGAACATTTAAATACATGGTGGCCAGAAGGATAGTTTTTTGACTTCTGCTCTGGACAGGATTTCTCAGTGCACTGTGGCTGCCTCTCAGTCCCTATAAGGTTAATAAACAGCCGTTTTCCCAATTTGTCTGCTTGATGGAAAACGGCCATAACCTACCCACTCCTAAGGAACACCAGTCCTCAGCCAAGGGCCAACATAGATTGTTCAATTCGTGCCAGAGATTCGTCAAGCCAGGGCAAAATATTGGCTAATCCCCAATGATCTATGCTCATGATAGGAATCGCCAGAGAAAAGATAGCACGCACTGCTTTAAAGAGGGGAATTGTGCTTTGTTCATGGCCTGAGAGGGGGCGAACGGCCGTATACCCTTCTAAAAACGTCTCACCTATATCCTGCCCAACAGCCAAAAAGCTGGCAATATCGTAGGCTCGCCAGCCATACCCGCATAGGTCAAAATCAATCACGGATACCGATCCATTATCCGAAACCAGTGCGTTGGCTCGAATAACATCGCCGTGAATGAGTCCGTAGGCAGGTGCATCTGTTTGCAGCGTTGCTAGTTGGCTGATGATTTGAGCTGTAGCCGATTTTAAGAATGACAATTCGTTGTTGCGTTCGGGGAAAACTTTGGCAAAAGCAACTACAAAAGTCAACAGCAACTCAGGCAGGTCAATTTTGGGGCGATGCGGCAGTTGAGCCATTTCGTCAGCCAAGCGATGGATTTGGGCAATAATACGGCCGTATTCCCCCGCCGCTTTCTCACTGGGCCGATGCCGTAAATGTTTCCCTTCAATGAAAGGCGTTAACACCCCGTGCCGTTTACCTTCCGGCAAATTAAATGTGAGCAGCAACTTATTCTGTCGCGTTTGAATGGCCGGAGCAACGGGCATCCGATGTTCAGCCAGATAATCTACAAATTGCCACTCCCCTCTAATTTCTGCAACACGCCTTTGATCGGCCCGATATAAAACAAAGATATAAGCCAATGCGTCGGCTCTGACCAAATAAATATCGCGCATAGAGGCAGCTAACAACTGGCAAGTCACATTCGCAAACCCGTATTCATCAGCAATCTTATCCGCGAGTGGTCTTACGGATAAAAACGATTTGTGAACCGGAAAACAGTCAGCGTGCATTTAAATCCAGGTTGGCTCCTCGTACGTGCCAAACACCTCACGGAACACATCCGTAATTTCGCCCAGGGTCGCGTATTCGCGCACGGCTTCGATGATGAAGGGCATCGTGTTGGCCGTGCCTTGAGCTGCTTCGCGCAGCGCTTGCAGCGTGGCCCCCACTTTTTCGTTGTCCCGCTCCGCTTTTACCTGCTGAATACGGCCGATTTGCCGTTCATACCCCTGGGGATCCATCGCCAAAATGGGAATGCGAATATCTTCTTCTTTATCCACAAAGCCATTCACGCCCACAATCGTGCGCACATTTTGGTCAATTTCCCGCTGATACTGGTACGCGGCGTTAGAAATTTCCTGCTGGTAAAAACCTTGCTCGATGGCGGGCAGCACCCCGCCCAATTCCTCCACCTGCTGCCAATATTCATACACTTGTGCTTCAATTTTGTTTGTCTCGTGCTCCACAAAAAAGGAACCAGCCAGCGGATCAATCGTGTTGGCCACGCCGCTCTCTTCGCCGATGATTTGCTGAGTGCGCATCGCAATGGTGACAGCATCTTCGCTGGGCAACGCTAGGGCTTCGTCCATGCTGTTGGTGTGCAGGCTCTGCGTGCCGCCCAGCACCGCCGCCAACGCCTGAATGGCTACGCGAACTATATTATTCTCCGGCTGCTGCGCCGTCAGCGAAACACCGGCCGTCTGGGTGTGGAAGCGGCACAGCCAAGAGCGCGGATTTTTGGCACCAAACGTCTCACGCATTTCCCGCGCCCAAATACGGCGCGCCGCCCGGAATTTGGCAATCTCTTCAAAAAAGTCGTTGTGGCAGTTGAAGAAGAGGCTGAGACGCGGCGCAAAGTCGTCGATGTCCAGGCCGCGTTCCAGCGCCCAGCGCACGTATTCCAGCCCATCGCCCAAGGTGAAGGCCAATTCCTGTGCGGCCGTGGAACCCGCCTCGCGGATGTGGTAGCCGCTGATGGAGATGGTGTTCCACTGCGGCATGTGGTTGGTGCCAAACTCTACCGTATCCGTCACCAGCCGCATCGAAGGCTCTGGGGGGAAAATGTACTCCTTTTGGGCAATGTACTCCTTGAGGATGTCGTTTTGCAGCGTGCCGCGCAGCTTGGCCATGGGCACGCCCTGCTTTTCGGCGGTGACAATATACATGGCCCAAATGATGGGAGCCGGGCTGTTGATCGTCATGCTGGTGCTGACTTTGTCCAGCGGAATGCCGTCAAACAGGATTTCCATGTCCTTTAGGCTGCTGATGGCCACGCCGCAGTGGCCAAATTCGCCCAACGCTTCGGGCGCATCGGTGTCGTAGCCCATCAGCGTGGCCAGATCGAAGGCAACGGAGAGGCCCATGTTGCCTTGCTCCAGCAGATATTTGTAGCGGGCGTTGGTCTCTTCGGCCGTGCCAAAGCCGGCAAACATGCGCGTGGTCCAGGGGCGGCCACGGTACATGGTGGCATGGACGCCGCGCGTGTAGGGATATTCGCCAGGCATGCCTAAATCTTGCTGGTAATCCAGGTCAGCTACGTCTAACGGGGTGTAAAGTCGCTTGATTGGTTCGCTAGAGGTGGTGATAAATTGCTCTTTGCGCTCGGGAAAGCGGGAGAGGGATTTGTGCAGGGTGGTTTCTTCCCATTTGTCTTTATTTTCGGCCAGTTCGGCCAGCTTTTTTTTATCGTACATGGGTGCTCCTCAAAAGAATTAACGCAGAGGCGCGAAGACGCAGAGAAAAGCAAAGGAGGTTTTTCTAACGCTGCGCTGCTGCATAACGGTTCAACAGAACAATAGGTGGGTAGTTTTTGTTGTTGCAGGAGGATTATACTGGGTGGGGATTTTGTTGGCTAGAGACGGCCGTTTTCCCTCACGAATCATTTTAGAAAACGGCCGTCTAAACTAAAAGTTCACTCTGGTAAAGAATTGGCCGTTTGTTGCAGCTGCAAACGATAGGCATCAAAGGCCAGACGGCCGTTTTCGGTAAGACTGCATAGGGTGTACGGCCGTTTCCCTTTATACGTTTTTTCAATCGCTACATAGCCGCCTTCTTCCAGCTTGCTGAGATGAAAGGAAAGATTACCTCGCGTTAGCTCTGTTTCACGGAGCAAAAAGGTAAAATCACCATTCTCCACACCATAGAGTAGCGCCATGATGATCAGACGGGCCGGTTCGTGAATAAGCCGATCGGTATCTAGCATTTGCTTAAAATCCGTCATGACAACGCCTCCGCAGGCTCATCATTGCCCGGCTCGCTGTTTTGCCAGTAACGCCAGAAAGCAAAGCCACCGGAAACAACCAGGCTTAACCCTATCAATTCCAGGGCTAGCGTAGCCGCCACCGTACTCGTCACTCCAAAAAAGGAAATGAGCACACCTACAGCCACAAACCACATAGCCAGCAGATGAAAACGGATCAGACCGATACGAAGACCGATCATAAACATGCCTACACCGATACCAACACCCACGAAAGCGGCCGTTAGCTCCACCAAGTTCAGTTGGGTCACCGCCACAACCGTGACTAAAGCTATCAATGCACCCAGCAGCCCGCCTATATTGCGCTGCTTTTTGGTTGGCTTCTGGTAGGTAACGTACCCGGTGCGCGGATAAACCAGGCGCTGCTTTAACCAGCGCAGCACACGTCCCATCAGCCGTGATCCCGCAAAAATAATGAACGGCAAGGCAATTGCTCCCACAATAATGACTACGGGAGAAGCGGCACTAGTTTGCCACCAAAACAACAAACCGATCACCGCAAAAAGGACCCCAATCAATATTTCCGCCAAACCATCATCAAACCAATACTGATGTGAACGACGAATCGTTTTGTCTAAATCTTTCACAATGACCCCCTTTTGTATTTTACAAAGCTATCTGTATTACTAATATTGTTTGTATTACAAACTAATCTGTATATTATATTAACAGATGGATACGGCCGTTGTCAAGTAATCACTGCTTAAACGAGGTAAAAGCGTAGGGCACAGTTTATTGCCCTGCCTGTTGGCATCCGCTAGAATGCAATCCGGCTTACATGCCAAAGGTGAATTATTTGATCAACTCAACAGACGCCACAGAAGATGCCACCCAGCCTGTGCCCTTGCCGTTAGACGGGGAATTACGGCCGTCTCCCCCCCAGCTCAGCGAAAATCAAGGTGTGGTGAAGGCTGCTGCCGTTTTGGCCGTAGGCAATGTCACCAGCCGGGTACTGGGTCTGGTGCGCGAGATTGTCAAATCGAACCTGTTTGGCGCGTCTGATTTGCTGGGAGCCTACACCGTGGCGGCGCTGGTGCCGATGACGCTGTTCAACCTCATCACTGGCGGTGAAATGGTAAGTTCTTCGCTGGTGCCCGTGTTTAGCGATTTTGCCAGCAAAGAGCGCCGCACTGAGCTGTGGAGCGTGGTCAGCACTTTTTTGAGCCTGGCTACGGCCGTTCTCCTCTTCATCATTGCGTTGGTTTATTTGTTTACCCCCCAAATCGCCTGGCTGGCTGGCGCACGTAACTTTTCGGATGGCAGCTTAACGGCCGTTACGGAACAAATGATGCGGCTGGCAACTCCGGCTGTTCTCTTTTTGTCTATCGCCAGCGTCCTCACCGGGGTGCTTTACGCCCTGGAACGTTTCACCCTGCCTGCCTTCACCGCAGCTGTGTTCAACGGCACCATCGTCATCGTCGCCCTGCTGCGCCCAGACCATATCGACAGTTTGGTTTATGGTTTGTTGTTAGGCTCGTTTTTACAGATTATTTTGCAATTGCCTGCACTACGCGACGGCCGTTTTCGCATACAATTTAATTGGCGACACCCCGCCGTGCGCCGCATTCTCATTTTGTATGCGCCAATTGTCGTCGGGCTTGTCGTCAATCAAGGGGCTATTTGGATTAGCTATAATCTAGCCATCCTCACCGGGGACAACAGCGTCACGTACATGACCTACGCCACCACCCTGTACCAATTCCCCCTGGGTCTGGTAGTCACGGCGTTGTCGATGGCCACTTTACCCACCTTGTCCCAAATTGTTTCGGCCTATCACGCCAGCAAGCAAACGGATGTGCCAGCAGCCACGGCCAGGGTACAAGAATTTAAACAAACGCTGGCGGGCGGACTTCGCCTGGTAATTACGCTTGTTTTGCCAGCAACGGCTGGTTTGTTTGCCCTGGCACCGGCCATCATTGCTTTATTATTAGAACATGGGAAATTTACGCCGCAGGATACGGCCGTAACCGCCACCGTCTTGCGCGTTTATCTGGCTGGGCTCCCCTTTGCCGCCATTGACCAGATGCTGGTTTTTGCTTCTTACGCCCGCAAGGATACCTGGCGACCGGCCGTGGCAGGCATCATCAGCATTGTGATTTATACGATTACGGCCGTTTTACTGCTACAACCCATCGGCCTTTACAGCTTGATGGTGGCCGACGCGGTGAAACATTTCAGCCACACCATGATCATGCTCTGGCTGCTCCAGCGACATCTAGGTGGATTGCGTGGCTTTGGCATCAGCACTGCCACTTGGAAAGCGTTGGTGGCCTCAGTTTTAACAGGTCTGGTGGCTTATGGTGTGGGCGAAACGGCCGTTACGTTGCTGCCGCTCTCTGGCTTTTTGGGTAAACTCACGCTTGTCGCCCTGGCTGGTGGATTGGGACTGCTTACCTTTTTAGCCCTGGTGCAACTGCTCAACATTGCCGAAGTACAAATGTTGCATCGTACCCTGACCAGCAAACTACGTCGCCGCAAATCAGATGCCTAAGGATTTGTTCACAAATAACTTTAGATAAGACCGGAAACACGAACCCAGAATCCTCTGGGTGGCTTGACATAAGTTGTTAAAGACCTCCATGAGATAGAATGGTTGCTCTCTACTTCAACCAATTTCATCTTATGGAGGTTTTCTAATGTTCAGCGACATTGACCGCTTTGTCAAATGGCTCCGCCGCCGCAATCCCAGCGCCGATACCGCCAAGAGTTACCAATATCATCTACACAAGTTCACCGAAATCGTCGGCGACTGTACCCCCGCCGACGTTACCCTACATGACATTGACGCTTTCATCGAGTTTCAAGCAGAACGAGGCCTGAAAAGCAGCTCCATCAACCGCAGCCTGACGGCTATCACCTCCTTCTACCGCTTCCTGGCCGATGAAGACCCCACTTTGGAATGCCCGGTGCTGCGCCACCGGCACTGGCTGCGCGACCACCAGCGCCTGCCCCGTGCTGTGCCCCAACAGGAAGTGGAAAAGCTGTTTGCCGTTATCGAAGATGTCCGCGACAGGGCCATTTTCCTCCTCATGTTAAGATGTGGCCTCAGAATCTCGGAAGTGAGCAAACTCACTTTGCCAGACGTCTTTTTGGCGGAACGCCCGCCTCGTCTCCGCCTCCAGGGTAAAAACAGCAAAGAACGGGCCGTCTACCTCTCGGCGGCAGCAGCCAAAGCGCTTAATAACTACCTGGCGCAACGACCCAAGGTACTGCATGAGGTTGTTTTCCTGACCTACGCCGGGGAGGGGATCGGCGTGCGCGGCATCCAAAAACGGCTGCAACAGTACCGTCAAATCGCCGGGGTGGACCTCACCGCGCACCAACTCAGACATAACTTCGCCAACAACCTGGTGCTGGCCGATGTGCCGGTCACTTCCATCCAAAAGCTGCTGGGGCATGTCTGGGTGGGCACGACGCAAAACTACATCGCTGCCAATGATGCCAAGGTGAAGGCCGACTTTGTCAAAGCGACCACTTGGCTGGAGGCGTGGCAATGAGCAACAAGAGAGCGTTTCCCACTTCGTCGGCAGTGCGCTATGACCGGGCGTTACGTAAAAGTTTGAAGCTAAATCCGCCGTCATCTGGGACTGCCATTCCGCAACCCACTCGCTGCTGGCCAGCGGAAAATGTTGTTTTTCTGGAGAAGTACCGGGATTGGCTAGTGGGCATTGGCGCAGCCGAGGCCGTTATCAATCAGCACCGCTTGCCGATGGCCGGGCATGTCCTGGGGCTTAATCTAAAACCACACACGGAACTGGATTTAGCCACCGACTTGGACAAGGCAGTGTGCTTCATTGAAGCCAGACCCACGAGTAAAAGCTGGCAGCGCAATTGTCGTCACTCGCTCACCTGGTTTCGCCGTTTTGTGAAAGAGCAGCGGGGCCTGGTAATCCGCGACCAATTTTCTTTTGGCGATGGGACCCGGTTCCAAGAGGGTCTACCGGCGTGGCTCATTGCTCAGTTGACCTGGTACCTCCACATCCGGCAAGCCAACTGGCGGCCGTCGCGGCTGGGGCAGATGACGTACCAGTTTTGGGCTAAATCGACCCGAATTTGGCACTGGCTGTTTGCCGAGGTGGAGATTCAGGCAGTGGAGGAGATAACCCGTGACCATCTTTTTGCCTACATCGACGAGCAGCTGGTGGCCGGGTACAAGGTGGCTACCATCAATCTCCACTTACACACTTTCCAAGGGACGTTGCGCTTTTTGCAGCAGCAGGGGGTGGCGGTGCCTCATTTGCTGCTGACCCTGCCAGGACTCAAGAAGCCGCAGTCGCTACCGCGCTTCTTGACCGATGCTCAGGTGGTGGCTTTGCGCGATGACCTCAGGCAGCAAGTGGCACAAGCCAGGACGGTGGCGGCCAAACGGAACGCGCACCTGGACCTGGCGGCGTTTTACCTGCTGTGGCATTGCGGCCTTCGCGTCGGTGAGCTGGAGGATTTGCAGCAGGCGGATGTGGATTTGGCGGCTGGGGTGGTACTCATTCGGGCAGCCAAGGGGTTGAAGGACCGCTCTGTTTACCTGACCGGGCGAGTGACTGAGTCCATTGAGCAATATCTTGAGGCGCGCGGCCCGGCGTTAACGGACCATCTCTTTATCTACCGGCACAAGCCACTGTCGAAAGACCTGGTGCGCAACCGGATGAAGGCAGCGGGCAAGCGCACTGGCGTGAAGGTGACGCCCCATATGCTCAGGCACACGTTTGCGACGCAGTTGGTCAATGCCGGGGCGAAGGTGACGACGATTCAGGCGTTGTTGGGGCATGTGCGGCTCAACACGACGATGACCTATGCCCGTGTGCATGACAAAACGGTGGTGCATGACTTTTTGCGGGCAATGGCGCAGATTGAGGCAGAGCAGGACGCTGTTTTAGAGCCAAAACCAACCACCGAAAAAGCAATTGTCCTACTGAACAAACTGGAAAACGACGGCTTAAGTGACGAACAACAACAAATTCTGGTTGAACTACGCCGCTGCCTAGCACTGCCAACCATTGAAACGGTTGTTAACGAACAAGCGATACAATCCGTATAGCAAACACCCCTGGGAGGGGGAGCCTCGGTTTTTTCTTTGGTTCATTTCTTTTTGGGCGAGTCCAAAAAGAAAGAACAAGTGCCCACTGCGTGGCAAACCCGCGGCGGGCAAGGCAAGTGGCACGGCCGGGAGACCGGCCACAGCCCACCATGAAGACCCGCCTGGAGCAGGGGGTTATTCCTCTTCTTCAGAATCAATAATGCGCCAGCCAGTAGTATAGGACCACAATACAAACATTGAAGAAAACCACAATCCAACTGGACAAACCATAAAAAAAATGAGAATCTCGCTGCCTGTGAATAATCTCTGCTTTTGAATGAGTGGAACTACCCACATTAAACCGGATGTGATTACAGAAAACATTAACAGAGCAATTGTGATTAAAACTCGAGTTCTCCTTAATTCATAGCGAAGGATCGTCTTTCTTTTAATGTTTCTTGACCTAAATTTCTTGACCAAAAACAAAAACCAAACCAAATATATTGATATGGGTCCAACAAAAATCAGTGAATAAGTATTATCCATATTTCAACCACCGTAACTGAAAAACATTCAATTTTGAGGCCAATACACTATGACCAAGCCTTCGTCGGAGATACCAACTGTAAAGTAATTAGCAATGGAACCATTATATCGGCCACCATCATATATTGCGGACATGGTTGATGTTGTCGCATCAATGAGTTGGGTGGCTATAACTCCACCGCTCATATAGATAGCAGAATCACCAGGGATTGGAGCTGTAGCCGCATCTGCGAGTAGACTAGAAACACCAAACGCGGCTGCTGTGAGTGGTGGAACAATTGCTTCAGCACCATTCACTATAGCATCCTGGTTAATACTTATCATTGACGGTAGACCCGGAGGCGTATTAAAGAAAAGATAATTTTCACCAGTAAATGCCCCTGACAAGTAAGTAACAGCCGCATCAGTATACCCAGGACCAATGCCTGCTCCTGGAATTGGAGATAGTATTAACTCTCCAAAATCAATTGCTATTCCTACGCCAGCCAAAAACCTTCCAAACTTGTAAAATCCTGAATCCTTTGAAACAGTACTCTGATTCGCTCCAACTGGCATTGCATAATGCCAGCCTATTATGTGATTATTCACCACAATTGGAGCTCTAAGAGGGTCCGTTCGATTTGGGTCATTTAACGCCCCCGTTTGTTTCCAATCATCTATAATTGCACGTGTAGTCTCTAAATTTACTGGCTTAGAACGATCATATGCATTTGGATCCCCGTTGCACGCTTGTGAATCATCTAGTGGAAGAACTGCACAATCAATATGACCGGAGGGGTCTGTGAATCGAAGTGGATTATTGCGAACATAGGAGAATCTGTTGAAACTTTGCGGGTTGGCTGGGTCTGGTACAATGATGTCGGGAGACAACCAGCGGTTCGTGTTTGGAAACGACCCCCAAGCCTTGACCGATTACCGAAACTCAAAAGTTAAAACGGTCAAGCCCTAAGCACCCTGGGACAATCCTACCCCCTCCTTTCCCTAATCCAACTTGCATACGACGCGCTCTTTTGGTTAAAATGCAACTTAAACCATGACATAACAACACGACATCACAAAAGGAAACGGCCGTGTCAGAAACTTTATACCAGCTCACTGTTCGCAAAGGACCCAAAGTTGGCGAAACTTTTTTATTAGAAACCATTTCACTCACCGTCGGTCGTGACCCGGTCTCAGATATTATTCTGAACGATCCAGAAGTGTCGCGGCAGCACGCCCGCTTCACCCAAACTGATACAGGTTATCAAGTCCAAGATTTAGGCAGCACCAACGGCACCTTCGTCAATGGGCAGCGTTTGGAGGCCGAGCCGGTTGATTTGCAGCCTGGTTTCACCATCAGCATGGGTAGCGGCGTCACGCTCGTTTACGATCTTGTGCCGACCGGCAATGCCCTGGCAGAAACAATGGTGGATCAAAGTGGTTTGGGCGAACTGGCACAACAGGCCAACGGCATGGATGATGAGGGCGCGGAGTGGGAAGCGGCCGTTCCCAATTTACCTCAATTCGACGATGAGCCAGACCCCCCTGAAGGTTGGGAGCCGGACCCGTCACCACCTTTTACTCCCCCACCACCAGCAGCGGCAGTCCCACTGGTCCCCTCCCCGGATGAGGAGGAGGCTGCCAAACAAAAGCGACGCAACACGATTATTGCCGTTACGGCCGTTATCCTTCTGCTTTGCTGCTGCGGTTTTATTTTATTTATGTATTTTGTAGGTGGTGATTTGCTGCTAGAGGCATTAGGTCTCGTCTAAGTAAGCGGCCAACAATAACTCACCTGATTAGAAGGCCGCTTACTTCAAGCCGTCCGCACAATTCCGGTAATTTATTTGCGGACGGCCACTAAAACAAAAACCCGACGCCTTTTTAGCGTCGGGTCTACATTTTCTATTTAGTAAAGATCAGGTTTAAGCCTGGTCTTTTTCTTTTCCAGAAAAATCTGGCTGCGGATCAATAATGATTTTTTCGTCAACGTCAGCATCTTTGCTGGCCGAAAAGCCATCGCTTACCCGAATCTGCTCCATGTAGCGAGCTACCACATGGGGTGGGGTCATCTCAATAAAAACCTTTGCCCCCACCAGCAAAGCCGTCAAATCATCAAGCTGCCCCAAACCGATAAATACGTCAGGCAAAAAATCTACCGGCCAGAGCAAATAGAGAACGGCCGTAAACGGCACCAGCTTCAAATAAAATGGCACTTCAGGATCGCGTAGCAAATAATAAACCAGGCGAGCCTGCTGCCATGCTTCCCGAAAAAATCCGGGATCATTACGCTTGCCGGTAATTGTTTCTAAATTCATAAGCGGTTCTTTTTCCTTTCCATCCATAAAACAATCCTCAAAAACCAGAAAAAATGTCCCGAATCATCTGCATCTGCTTGGCTAAAATGATTTTGGGACATCTACTTCCCGGTCGGTAAACCATACGATCTAAGATAACAAAGGTTGCACTTTAAGCACCATTATTCCTGGCTACGCACATAATCAGCCATTCTGGGCAAAATTGGCCCAATATCATACGGTCCCCACTGAGAGACTGGCCCCGCCGTAAAAACCGTAAAGCCCAATACATAACTGTCCTGGCGCACACCAGCATCATACCATGCCAACTGATTGATGAATGCGTCTACGCCGTTGCTACCCCAACCCTGGTCCACAGCATACGATTGAAAATCGGCCCATCCTTTGCCAGGTGGTCCCGGCCGGTTACCCAAAATGCCATCGATCCCTGCCTCTGAAATTACCAAGGGAATGGCCAGACCACGGGGAAGCAGGAGCTCCTCATAGAACCAGCGGTAACGAAAGGTGAGCGACCCACGATCGTCATGATAGGGGTAGCCAGGCAAAGCACTACCGTACCCTTCAGTCATCACTGGGGCACTGTACTCATGCAAAGTTAAAATGCCCCCGTATTGCATGGCAGTTTCAATGGCTGGAATAAACAGGGCAAACTCTTCGATCTCTGGCACACCGGCAGCAAAGCCACCAATAGCCGCTCGGAACCCATACCGAGCCAGTTCCCGCACGCGTTCTTGCTCAAACCGTGCATACCAAGCCATACGATCCATGCCAGGATCAGGTTCATTCCAGCCTTCCCAAAAATCGACGGCTGGATTGAGCTGGTATTGGCGCAACTGAGACTGTACGTAGCGGCGGGCAGCTTCTTCGGGATTGCCACCATAATCTTGGTTAATGTCGTCACGGCGGGCCACAATAATCGTGTTTGGCGAGATGCTTTCTACTTCTGCTAAATAGCCAAAATCGTCCACCCCTTTGATAACAGCGGGGTGTGCCTGACGCACAAATTCCATAATGCGTCTATCATTATTGGCAATAACATGAATACTTAGCTTGCTTCGGTTGGGGTCTCCTTGCAAGTAAGGTGGAATCCCACCACCACCAATGGGTGTTGCCGCAGGGATCGGTGTCTCAGTCGGGGTGTTCGATGGGGTTGGCGTGGGGGTACGCGTGGGCGTGCGCGTCGGGAAAATGGGCGTGCTGCTGGGTGTTAGCGTGGGGCTTAAGGGGGAATTATCAGCAAAATTCAGACGCGGATCAATGGTGACGGTAGCTGGCAGTGGTGTAAACGTTGGCGGAACCGCCATGGCCAATGATTCTTCCTGCATTTGGGGCAGCAAAATAGGGGCAGCCAGCGTAGGCAAAGGGGACTGCTCAACACAGGCAGCCTGGGTGAGCAGCAAGATCAAACAGCACAAAAACAGCAGTTTGCCAGATTTTGTTATGAGCATGGCGGCTATGATACCACTCTATTTTGGTTTATGTCAACATTAAGGTTTGGCAGATTTTCTACGGCCGTTCTTGCACCTACCCAACTGAATGTTACAATTTCTGCGCTTGGTGGCCAATAGCTGCCAATTGATAGAGGAAGAGAATGTTCATTGTATTAATCCTAAAATTCGCGATAGTAGCCGCATTTTTATACATGTTTTGGCGACGGCCGTCTTTAACCTGGGGTGTTGGTCTGCTTACCGTGACCTCCGCCATACTGCTAGACACTTTCCTGGGCACGTTCAACCGGGATGATATGCTGGCTCAGTTTGGCTTTTTCTTCTACGTCATTGCCGGTCTGCTAATCGGCGGCGCGGCTTACTGGCTGTTTAGCTTGTTTCAACCTATTCAGGCCTTAGTAGTAAGAGAAGGACCGGTTGCCACAGGAACGGCCGTTACTCCCAACCCCGCCACGCCACCACAACCCACAATAGGCACCATTCAGTTCTCCCCCGGCACCGATGCCACGGGCACCGCCTTTGACCGGCAAATGATTTACGAAGAAATTCGTGACCGGCTGGGACGTGAGGATGTGCTGGACTTGCTGTTTGACCTGGGCATCCAGGAAAATAAAGTGATGAATCTACAGCAGGATATGCAACAGCTCATCATTAATTTGATGGAGCTGACAGAGCAGCGTGGCCAAACCGGGCAGCTGGCGCTGGCTGTCGAACGCATCTTGACCCCACCTGCTCCAGAAACATTGCCCCGCCTGGAAAAAATTTCGTTAGAATCCCCCCCCACCATTTTGCGGCACTATTTGTTGGCTCACTACGATTTGGAAAAGCTGCAGAAAACGGCCGTTACCCTCGGCGTCGATTGGGAACAGCTCACCATGACCAATAAAAAATCCAAAGTGCGCGATCTGTTACATTATCTGTACCGTCGCAACCGCATTGATGAACTGATCGATCTGATGCAGGTCAACGCCTCATAAAGGAAGCTGAAACATGACACGGTTGTCGAAGAGCTGGCTTATTCTCATTACTTTGTTGTTGGGAATATTGGTTGGTGTGGGAACGGCCGTTGCCCAAACAGACAACGAGTTAGACCTTGGCTTGAGTCGAGATTTCGGCACTGGCATTGGCAACAACATCCAGGGAACCTTCTCCTTTCGCGTCTCTGGGCCAGATGATTTAGCCACCGTTACCTTTTATATTGATGACCAAATTGTGGCAGAAGACAATGAGGCACCCTTCCGTCATCAATTTAAAACAGAAGCGTATCCGCTGGGTGTCCACACCCTCCGGGCGACTGGCCTTACCCAAGACGGCCGTGAACTCAGCTCCAACAGCCTCACCCGTAACTTCATTTCTGGCAGCAGCGCCGGACGCACCACACTCTACATTGTCATACCCATTCTCATCATTGCCATTGGCGGACGACTCCTCAGCTCATGGATTACCAATCGGGGACGCAACAAGAGCCAAGGGCAGTCCGAGATAAATGTGCACGGTCCCTTTGGTGGCACCATTTGTCCTAAATGCAACAAACCGTTTGCCCGTCACATCTGGGGATTTAACCTGGTTGTAGGCAAATATGATCGCTGCCCGCACTGCGGAAAGTGGAGTTTGGTGCGCGCCATGCCTCCCGATGTGCTGGATGCGTCCGTAGAGGCCATGCAGCAAGCCAAAACCACACAAGAAAAATCCACCGACACCAACGACGAAGATCGCTGGCGCAAACGCCTCGACGACTCCAAATTTGACAGCTAACCTGCTGCCCACTGATTACTGAAAACTGAATACTGACTACCGATAGTCCTCCTGTCATGGGGGTAATATCCCATTTATTTCTCTATGGAAATTTTATATTATAAGAAGTGTAAGGCTGAATTGCTTTTCAACTCGTTTTCCTCCTCCTTCCTGCTCCGGGTACTCCCCGGAGCTTTTTTTTTGCCCCACCCCTTTTGCGCTTGCCAGCCATATTCTGTAGGCAACTCTATCCATTCAACCCTGACAAAATCACTAACCAAAACAGCACCTTAAAAGTTGGATCGGTACTTCACTTTATGTTGGCTTTGGTGTATACTGTGGCCTATTGTGGTTAAAAGTGGGGCAATGTGGTGCAAAATAGCACAAATATCCCGGAAATCTATGCTAAAATGGGGCAATAAGAACAACTGTTCTAATTTTTAACCAAACGGTACTCATGTTTTTAGGCGAATACACACACACCATCGACAGCAAAGGCCGGATCACTATTCCGGCAAAATTCCGCAACCTGCTGGCTGGCGGATTGGTGGTGACGCGCGGCTTCGACCAAAACCTGATGCTGTTCCCCATGGATGGCTGGCAAGAGCTGGCTGAACGCATTGCCCAACGGCCGTTATCAGATGAAGATGTACGGGCCTTCCGGCGGCGTGTTTTTTCCGGAGCGGTTGATTTGGTGCCGGACCGCCAGGGGCGAATTTTGCTGCCCCCCTACCTGCGCGAATTTGCCCAGATCGACGGGGATGTGGTCATCTCCGGCATGTTTAACTACCTGGAACTGTGGAGCAGCGAGGCGTGGAGCGCCGTCCGCGAAGACATCGAAAGCGATGGTGACGCCGCCCGCTGGGAAGATTTGGGTATCTGATAGCGTTTTCAGGTAACCATATGAACAATTATTCCCACATCCCGGTTCTATTCGACGAAGTGCTAGGCCTGTTGCAGCCACAGCCAAACGGCCGTTACATCGATGGCACCGTAGGGGCAGGGGGTCACACGGCTGGACTACTGCAAAAATCTGCGCCCTCAGGGCGCGTTTTGGTCTTTGACAAAGATGCAGAAGCGATTGCTTTTGCCCAGAAACAGCTAAAATCGTTTGGCGACCGGGTCACCTATGTTCATGCTAGCTACGCCGAAATGGGCAGCCTGGCTCCGGCCCACGATTTTGCCCAGGTCAATGGTATCTTGCTAGACCTGGGCTTGTCTTCCCGCCAGTTAGACGATGCCCAACGCGGCTTTTCCTTTATGAAGGAAGGCCCCCTGGATATGCGTTTTGATACATCCCAGGGAGAAACGGCCGCAGATTTAATTAACAATTTAGAGGAAGCTGCCCTGGTCGACATTTTTTGGCGCTACGGTGAGGAAAAAAGCAGTCGCAAGATTGCCCGGATGATTGTGGCCGAACGGCCGTTCACCACCACCACCCAACTCGCTGAAAAGATTGCCCAAACGGTACGCCGTCGCAGCCGCATTCATCCCGCCACCCAGACATTCCAGGCGCTGCGTATCGCCGTGAACCGGGAATTAGAAACGGTTGAAACTGGAGTGATGGCGGCGTTAGAATTGCTGAGGCCAAACGGCCGTTTGGCGGTGATCAGCTTCCATTCATTGGAAGATCGCTTTGTCAAGCAAACCTTTCGCAACCTGAGCAAAGATTGCATCTGCCCGCCAGACCAGCCAATTTGCACCTGCGGCGGCGAGGCCAAATTTCGGCTCATCACCCGTAAAGCGGTACAGGCTTCGGCCGAGGAAATCGCTCAAAACAGCCGCAGCCGCAGCGCCCGGTTGAGGGTAATTGAAAGGAAGTAAGAAGTATGCAGGTAGCAAGTTGCAAGTTACCTTCGGGAACAACGATCTGCAACTTGCCACATGCAACTTGCAAACTTGCACACTGTATAGATTATGATGGCACGGCAAACGAGAGAGCAGATTAAACGACTCAACGCCCTCACCGAAGCTCAAGCAGCTTTGGGCTGGGGCGTCATTTTGGTTTTAGCTGCGCTACTAGGCACCATTTATGTGAGCCAGGCCAGCCGCATTGCTTCAGTGGGTCGTCGCGTGCAGATTTTGCAAAACGAACTTACTGAGCTTAAGCGGCAAAACAACGATTTAGAACGAGACATTGCTGCCGCGCAGGCGTTAGACAGGCTGCAAGCGGAGGCAATTCGTTTAGGGTTTGTCGAAGCAGACCCGGCAGACATTGAGTACATTATTGTGCCGGACTATCCGGCAGAGTTAGAAGATACCGATCCGTTGGAGATACCTCCCACAGTTACGGCCGTTCCGCCACCGGTCGAAACCGTACGAGAAGCGCTTTGGCTCTATTTGAGCGATCGGTTCAGCGACTTTATAAGAGGCGAAGCTCGTGAACAATAGCCAAAAAAGACGCATGTGGATCATCGTTGGCGTTCTGATTTTTGCCGCCCTCATCATAGTGGGGCGGCTTGTGGCGTTTCAGGTCGTGCAAGGGCCAGAATGGGCTGAGCGCGCCGGGGATGAAATTCTCGTCGTGGCCAAGCCAGATCGTGGCGCTATTTATGACCGCAACGGTGCGGTGCTGGCCGCCAACACCGCCGATTACCAGATTGGCGTCTCCCCTCGGCTGGTGACCGAATCTGAAGCGATGGCTACCGACCTGGCCCCCATCTTGCAGCAATCCCGCTATGAAATTTTGGGCGTGCTGCAATCCGATCAATCCTTTGCCCTTCTCTCAGGGCGCGTATCGGCTGAAGTCGCTGATTTGGTGCGCGCCCTGCCCTACGAAGGACTGCAAATCGATCCCCTGCCCCGTCGTTTTTACCCACAGCAAGACATGTTGTGCCACACCCTGGGCTACGTCGATTTTGACGGCAACGGCGGCAGCGGTGTAGAAGGTTACTACCAGCGCGAACTCGCTGGTGAAGCAGCCAGCGCTTTAATTAACATCTCCCCCCTCACCTCCCAACAAAGCGTCATCGCCCATGAGGGGGCCGATCTGGTCCTCACCATTGACCGCTCCTTGCAGCACACGGTTGAAACACACCTGCAAAATGCGCTGGAAGAATATCGCGCTGCTAGCGGCAGCATCATTGTGATGGATCCACAAACGGGTGCGATTTTGGCCATGGCCAGCGCCCCCTGCTACTCACCTGCCGAATTTTATGACACGAACCCCAAATTGCTGCTAAATCCAGCCGTGAGCCAACAGCATGAACCAGGCTCCGTCATGAAGCTAGTTACGATGGCCGCCGCGCTGGATTCCGGCGTGGTGACGCCACAATCGACTTACTATGATGCAGGCATCCTAGAAGTGGGCGGTCATAAAACATATAACTGGGACCGCAGCGCGCCGGGCACCACGGATATGACAACCTTGCTAGCCCGCTCGCTGAATGTGGGCGCGGCTACGCTGGCCACCATGATGGGGCCAGACGTTTATTATGATTATTTGCAAAACTTTGGCTTTGGCCGCCCCACCGGGGTGGATTTAATGTCAGAAGCAGCAGGGACGATGCCTCTGCCGGGTGATGCGTTTTGGACTGAATCGTTTGTCGCCACCAATGCTTACGGGCAAGGTATTGTCGTAACCCCATTGCAAATGATTACGGCCGTTTCCGCCCTGGCCAACAATGGCACCATGATGCAACCCTATATTGTGCAGGAAATTCGTGGTGAAAACGGCACCTTCGTTCATGAACCCACCGTGCTGGGACGCCCCATCAGCCCAGAAATTGCAGCGCAGGTAACAGCCATGGCCACAACGGCCGTCACTCGTGAAACTCTAGCTGCCCAAATTGAAGGTTATACCGTTGCTGGCAAAACGGGCACGGCCCAAATTGCCGAAAATGGCATCTATCTGCCCGATGATGTCATTGGCTCTTTCATTGGCTGGCTGCCTGCAGAAAATCCCGAAATTATTGTTTACATCAAGTTGGATCGGCCCCAAACTGCCCCCTGGGGGTCACAAACGGCCGCTCCCGCTTTTTCTGATTTAGCTAACGAACTGGTCGTCATGCTCGACGTACCACCAGACACCGTCCGCCTGCGGGCTGACGTGATGGCAGCGAGGCAGGATCAGTAGCCAGTAATCAGTCAATCAGTAATCAGTAAAAACTGACCTACTGAATACTGACCTACTGAATACTGACCTACTGAATACTGATTACTGAAAATGTTAACACTGGCTCATTTCTTAGAAACATTATCCACTTACGAACCAACTGGCCGCGAGCCAGCTGTTTCGCGGGTGGTAATGGACAGCCGCGAAGCGAAACCGGATAGCCTGTTTGTAGCTTACAAAGGGGACAACGTAGACGGGCACGATTTCGTCGCGGCAGCTTTTACCCAGGGAGCGATTGCGGCGCTGGTAGAACGGCCGATTTCGGAGGAGTTCGCAACGATTGATTTGCGCACCGCCGAGCCACCTGCTGCGCCCTTCAGCGCGTCCACACCTGTTTGCCTGGTGGTTGAAGATTCCATAGCCGCCTTGCAAGCGTCCGCCAAGGCGTGGCGCGCGCGCTTCCCTGTGGAAGTGATTGGCATCACTGGTAGCGTGGGCAAAACATCTACCAAAGAGTTGACCCACGCCGTGTTGGCCAATAGGTATCGCACCTTTAAATCACCAGGCAATCGCAACAGTATTCTGGGTCTGCCCCTGGCGCTGTTTGATTTGCAACAAAGCGATGAAAAAGCCGTGCTGGAAATGGCCATGTATACCATGGGTGAAATTGCGACCCTGTGTGACATGACAAGTCCTAAAGTGGGTGTGGTGACGTTGGTCGGTGCAGTTCATTTAGAACGGGCTGGCAGCATGGAAAACATCGTTAAAGCTAAGCAGGAACTGGTAGAAGCGTTGCCCGCAGACGGCACTGCCATCTTGAACAAGGATGACACTCGCGTGATGAGCATGGCCGACCATACCCAGGCCCGCATCTTCACTTATGGCTTAAACAATACAGCTGATCTTTGGGCCGACAATATTCGCTCAATGGGTTTGGAAGGCGTGCGCTTCACCTTGCATCACAAGAATGAAGAGATGATCGTTCAGGTGCCGCTGCTGGGCCGCCACAGTGTACACACCTCGCTGCGGGCGGCGGCTGTGGGCCTGGTGGAAGGGCTTACCTGGGATGAAATTTTGCACGGGCTGCGCGACACGCCCGTTCAACTCCGTCTCGTCACGGTACCTGGCCCTAAAAATTCGCTCATCATCGACGACACTTATAACGCCAGCCCGGACTCTGTGCTGGCGGCGCTGAATTTAATGGATGATTTAGTCGGCCGTTCCGTGGCCGTGTTGGGTGACATGTTGGAACTGGGCTATTTAGAGGAAGCTGGGCACCGGCAAGTGGGCCGTCGTGCCGCTGAAGTGGCTAAATTACTCATCACCGTGGGGCAGCGCGCCCGCTGGATTGGCCAGGAAGCGATTGCCTGTGGCCTGCCCAAAGAAAAAGTGGTGATGGTGGATGATTCGGGTACGGCCGTATCCACCTTAGAAGAACTCATTGAAGAAAACGATACAGTCCTTGTCAAAGGATCTTTAGGAATGCGTATGGATCAAATTATCAACGCCATTGGACGGTACGACTAATGGCATTTGCATTAACCGTTGGCGGCGTCACTTTTCTCATGGCAGTCATCTGGGGCAGCCCCCTGGTGGAACTGATGCGCCGCTTTAAGCTGGGTGCCCAAATTCGCATCGATGGCCCGCAAACCCACATGACAAAAATGGGCACCCCCACCATGGGCGGGATGCTCATTGTGGGCTGGATTGTGATCATCAGCATTTTGGTGAACATTGTGCAGTTGGTGCAGGCATTGGAAATTGCCGAAAGCGTTCTGATTCCGCTGGGTGTACTCGTCTCTTACGCGATTTTGGGCGGCATCGACGATTATTTGGGGTTGCATCCCCGCCCTCACGGTGAAAAAGGGATGCGGGCACGGGTGAAGATTTGGTTTCAGTTGGGAATTGCGCTGGCAGCAACGGCCGTTCTCTACTGGTTTGTCAATGATGGGCATGGCTGGGTCGCCATTCCCACTGTTGAACCTCTCATCGACATCGGCATTCTCTACATTCCGATGGCCGTCATCATCATTACCGGCACGGCCAACGCAGTAAACATCACCGATGGGCTGGATGGGCTAGCAGGCATCATTGCCGCCACCGCCTTTGCCGCGTATGGCATCATTGCCGTCTTGCGTGACCAGCAATTTTTGGTCGTTTTTTGCTTTATCACTGTTGGAGCCTGCTTTGCCTTTTTGTGGTTTAACGCCCATCCAGCGCAAATGTTTATGGGCGACGTCGGTGCGCAGGCCTTGGGCGGTGCGCTAGGCGTGGTGGCCCTGATGACCAACCAATGGCTCATCCTGCCAATCATCGCCATCGTCCCCTTGGCCACGCTGCTCTCCAGCACACTTCAGGTGCTTTATTTTAAGCTCACCGGTGGCAAGCGCTTATTCAAGATGGCACCGCTGCATCATCATTTTGAAGCAATAGGCTGGAGCGAAACGCAAATTGTGCAACGCTGGTGGCTTATTGGCATACTCAGCGCCATGATTGGCATTTCCCTGGCGCAGGTTTAGTAATCAGTGAGCAGTATTCAGTAAGTCAGTAACTGAAAACTGACTACTGATTCACTGAATACTGATTACTGGTCACTGAAAATGGACGAGTTAAATGGCAAACGACTACTCATTCTCGGCCTGGCACGGCAGGGCAAAGCATTGGCCCGATTTGCCACTGAAGTGGGCGCAACCGTAACGATTACCGATTTGCGTCCGCCGGAAAAATTACAGGGTATGTTGGACGAGTTAAGTGATCTGGATATCCGGTATGTATTAGGAGAACATCCTATGGAACTTGTAGACGAGGCAGACATTTTAGCTGTGAGTGGCGGTGTGCCGCTGGAGGCGCCGCTGGTGCAAGCGGCCCAAGCCAAAGGCGTGCCGATCACCAATGATTCTTTGGAATTTACGAAGCGGACGCCAACGGCCGTTATCGGCATTACCGGCTCGGCAGGCAAAACGACCACAACAGCCCTGACCGGCGTGATGAGCCAGGTCGCCGGGCGGCGTACCTGGGTGGGCGGCAACATCGGCCAACCGCTCATCGCCGATCTGCACAAAATGGAACCCGATGACGTGGTGGTGCAAGAGCTGTCCAGCTTCCAGCTAGAAATTTGGGATCGCAGTCCACACATCGCCACGGTGCTCAACATCACACCCAATCATCTAGATCGGCACAAGACGATGAAGGCGTACACCAACGCCAAAGCCAACATCCTGCGCCACCAAACGGCCGACGACATTTCCGTTTTGTGCGCCGATGATCCCGGCTCGCTGGCGCTGAGCGCCATTGTGCAGGGCAAGCTGCGGCTGTTTAGTCTAGTAAATGAGGTAACAGAAGGGGCGATGGTGAAAGACGGCCGTATCCTCATCCGCAACGGTGCCGAGAAAACAGTCTGCTCAGTTGAAGAAGTGCAGCTGCGCGGTCGCCACAATTTGCTTAACGTGCTGGCCGCCACTACCCTGGCTGACTCCGCTGGGATTTCCACCGAGGCCATTGCCCAGGCCATCCGCACCTTTACCGGCGTGGAACACCGGCTGGAGCTGGTACGCACCCGGCGCGGCGTGCAGTGGATCAACGACTCGATTGCCACTACCCCAGAGCGTGCTTTGGCGGCGCTGAACGCCTTTAGCGAACCAATTATTTTGCTGGCCGGTGGCCGTGACAAAGCCATGGAATGGGACGCCTGGGCGGAAAAAGTCACCCAGCGTGTGAAGTCGGTCATTCTCTTTGGCGATCTGGCCGACATGCTGGCCAAAAAGCTGGCCGATCAAGAGCATCCTGACTTTAAGCAGGTAAACACAGTGGCGGAAGCGGTGGAATTGGCGGCAGGTACGGCCGTTTCTGGTAATGTCGTTCTGCTTTCCCCCGGTGGCACCAGCTACGATGCTTTTAATGATTTTGAAGAGCGTGGTGAGTTGTTCCGGCAGTTGGTAAACGATTTGTAATCGATGGATAGATTGGTCCATTCTTGGAGAATGGACCAATCTTGCCCGACAGGATTTCCTATGACAACAGTCAACATCGTCCGTAAAAAAAGCAATCGTGTGAACCCGGTTTTACGCTTCCGGTTTGATTACTGGCTGCTGCTGGCCATCGCCGGACTGCTGGTGCTGGGCATGCTCATGGTGTACAGCACCACCTTTGACTATGGCCTGCGTTTTCAGGACGATGCCACCTACTATTTTCGGCGTCAGTTTTTGGCGCTGGGGTTGGGCCTATTAGCGATGGTCGGCGTGATGCAGTTCGACTACCACATCTTTCGCCGCTTTTCAGTGCCCTTTTTGGGCCTGACGCTGCTGGGCCTGCTATTTGTGCTATTTTTCAGTTCCGTTTCTGACCTGGGCGCACAGCGCGGTCTGTACAACGACTCTTACCAGCCTTCCGAAATTGCCAAGCTAGCCATGATCATTTACATCGCCCATTGGCTTTCCAGCAAGGGGGATCGCATTAAGCTGCTCACCTATGGTCTGCTGCCATTTTCTGTGATTGTGGGCGTGGTCTGTGCCCTCATCGTGCGCCAACCGGACCTGAGCACGGCGGGGCTGATTGCCCTGGTTAGCTTCACACTCTTTTTTGTAGCCGGGGCCGATTGGCGGCAGTTTGCCTTGGCCGGGCTGCTGGGCGGTTCCGTCTTCTTGATTTTAATTAACACGCTGCCCCATGCCCAGGCCCGCGTCGATGCTTACACCCAGGCACTGTCTGACCCCAACCAGGCCAGTTGGCACGTCCAGCAATCGCTGATTGCCCTGGGGCGTGGTGGCTTCTCCGGCGTAGGGCTTGGTGAGAGCACCCAAAAGTTTGGCCCATTGCCGTTTGCCCATACCGATGGTGTGTTTGCCATTTTGGGTGAGGAATTGGGCCTGCTTGGTACGCTACTGGTGATTGGCTTGCTAGGAATGCTCGTTTGGCGTGGCCTGCGTACGGCCGCACGCGCCCGAGACGGTTTTGGCTTTTTGCTAGCAATGGGCATCACCTGCTGGATTGTGTACCAGGCATTTATCAACATTGCGGTGATTACGGCCGTTATTCCCTTTACCGGCATTCCGCTGCCATTTTTAAGCTACGGCGGTACGTCCCTGGCCATCACCATAGTGGGCGCGGGGATATTGCTCAACATCTCGCGGGATTCAGCATTACAAAAACGGCCGCAAACCAGCGATGTGCGTGAGCGACGACAAACCAGAAGCACATCCCGACGGAGCAAACGGCCGTCGGTCACAGACAGGTTCTAAACATGCGTGTACTTATTTGCGCTGGCGGCACTGGCGGGGGCATTTATCCCGCACTGGCAGCCGTCACCGCATTAGGCAACAAAGGCTTACCCACCGAAAATATTTTGTGGGTAGGCACAAAGGGTGAAATGGAACAAACGTTAGTCCCTAGAGCAGGCATACGGCTAGAAACCATCGTTGGTGGGGCCATTGCTAGCGTACCGCTGCACCGCAAGGTGATCAACGGCAGTAAGCTGCTGCTCAGCATTGGGAAGGCAATTCGATTGGTACGCCGCTTCCGCCCCGACGTCATGTTTATGACCGGCGGCTACATGGCGTTTCCCTTTACGCTGGCTTGCCGCTGGCTGGGCGTGCCCATCGCCATCTATTTGCCCGATGTGGAACCGGGACAGTCGATCCAGTTTTCGCTGCGCTACGCCCAAAAAGTGGGAGCCACCACCGATGGCTCCGCCAGGTTTGTGCCCGCCGACAAGCTGGTGGTCACCGGCTATCCGGTGCGCCCGGAATTGCGCGCTGCGGCCAATTTAACACTGGAAGAAGCCCTGGCCGCCTTTGATTTGCAG
>JBNKLQ010000044.1:0-30153 GCA_050292445.1 Promineifilaceae bacterium (SeqCode)
GCAGTTTGAGCAGGAAGACCCCAACTTTTTTGAAGGCTGTATGCCCATCGAGGTGATGGCCCAGCGTGGGCGGAAATCATTGGCGTTTGGTCCGATGCGGCCGGTGGGCTTGATTGATCCGCGTCATGGCAAACGGCCGTATGCCGTCGTTCAGCTGCGCCAGGATAACCTGATTGGTTCTCTCTACAACATTGTTGGCTTCCAGACAAACCTGAAATGGGGCGAGCAAAAGCGGGTGCTGCGGCTTATCCCCGGCCTGGAAAACGCCGAATTTTTGCGTTACGGCATGATGCACCGCAACACTTACATCAATGCTCCCCGGCTGCTCCAACCGACGCTGCAATATCGCGGCCGTACGGACCTCTTTTTTGCCGGGCAGATCACTGGTGTGGAAGGGTACATGGGCAACGCCGCCACAGGGCTAGTCGCCGGGCTTAATGCCGCTCGCCTCCTCAAAGGGCAAATGCCTGTCATATTCCCCACCAGCACCATGCTCGGTGCCTTGTGCCATTACGTCACCCACGCCAGCATCAAAGATTTTCAGCCGATGAAGGCCAATTTTGGCCTGTTCCCCCAACCGCAGACCCAAATGTCCAAATCGGACCGCTACCGTTGGTACAGTGAGCGGGCGTTGACGGCCATGCGGCGCTTTACCCGCAACAACAAGGTCACCTATGATCGCTACATAGCCGAATCCAATTTTGCCGAGGAAATGCTTGCCTTACCGGGAGAAGGCCCTTGAGTGAAAATCTAAAGCTGTGGCTGCGGCAGCAATCTGCCAGACTCTGCGCCGACACCCTGCATCGGGTGCCAAACATGCTGCCCGATGAAGATGACCTGATTCAGTTTCTCTCGGTGCTGGTAGACAGTGTTGGCAGTTTGCGCGAATTACAGCTGGCTAAGGTGCAGTCATGGGCGCTCACTGCCATTGGGCACGATGCCCCGGCGGCGTATGATTGGATGGTGCTGCTGCGCGTGCTGAAAGAGGAAATCGGCCGTAAGCTGGAAAATGCGTTTACACCGACACAAGCACTTAGCGCCTGGCGTCAGATTGATGATGTGTTAACGTACGCCATTATTGAAGCCACCCAACTGGCTTCAGACATGCAGCGATCTGAACTGCTCTCTCACATGGCACAGCTGCGTACCCAGCAAGAAAAATTCAAAGAAAGTAAAACCAAGTTCATTGCTGTGGCTGCGCACGAATTAAAAACCCCGCTTACCATTTTAGAAGGCTACACCAATATTTTACGGGCCGAAACCCAAAACGAGCCGCAGCTGCACATTTATTTGGAAGGGTTGGGCAATGGTTTCCGTCGCATGCACGAAATTATTGGTGATATGCTGGATGTCTCTTTGCTTGATTTGCGGACGGTAGAGCTTAAATACCAGGAAATCAACCTGGAACGGACGATTTTACTGGTGGCCGACAGCGTCGATCGTTATTACGCGAGCCGGGGCGTGGATTTGAAGATTGTCCCCTTTGAATTTGAGAACAATACTTTTGGTGATCCAGAGAAGCTCAAAAAAGCACTCACCAAAATATTGATGAATGGTTTAAAGTACACGCCAGATGGTGGACAGGTTGTTGTGTCGGGCGCTTTGGTGCGGCAGGATGAAGTCACTGAAGATCTGGCGGGTTTTGTTGATATTCAGGTCAGGGATACGGGTATAGGTATTGACCCGGAGAATTTGGAATCTATTTTTGAAAAATTTGGCAGTATTGCTGATGCCAGCTTGCATTCTTCCAGCAAAACAAAATTTAAGGGAGGCGGTCCAGGACTGGGTTTGCCCATTGCTCGTGGCATTACTGAGGCACACGGCGGGCACGTTTGGGCAGAAAGCCCCGGCTTTGATGAAGACAATTGTCCTGGCAGCACATTTCACATTGAAATACCCATCTGGCTGGCTTCGCCGGAACTTCCTTCTGATTTTTAATGTCCCAGGGCTGCCGATCTTGGTTTTTTAGTTACCGAACAACAATAAAGGAGATTTCATGGATGTCTCTGTAGAAATTGTGTTGAGGGATGTTACCGTGTATCTGGACAGAGCTCGTGTCTCTGGCTTAGGCGGCTGCGAGTTGGCAGTTGGCCGTCACCGCCTAATTGTGCCGAATTTACCTTTAACCATGGATACAAATTCGATCCGGGTGCGTGGTAGCGGTACGGCAAAAGTGCGGCTGTTGGGGGTAGAGGTTACGCGCCAATTTTTTGAAGAATCGCCAGCGGAAGCGGTGCGGACCTTAGAAGCGCAAATTGAAAAAGTGCAGGATTCGCTGCGGGTGTTGGAAGATCAAAAGGCGGGCTGGCAGGCGCACGGTACGTATCTGGATGGTATCCGGCAGGCTACGGCCGAATTTGCCAAGGGTCTCTCGCGGGGCAAAACAACGGTCGCTGAGCAGCAGCAGGTGATTGCCTTTTTGCAGGAACAGGATGAAGCGATGCGGTCAGCCGTGCGCCAACTGGAACAAGAGCAAAGAGTGTTGATGCGCCGGCTGCAAAAATTGCAGCAAGAACTCAAACAAATCAGGTCAACCAAGCCACCGCAGCAGTACCAGGCTCAAATCGAGGTTGAGGTGCTGAGCGACGGCCGTTTCCAGCCTGAAGTAAGCTATGTGGTGAACCAGGCCGGGTGGCAGCCGCTGTATGACATTCGGCTTTTGCCGGAAAACGGCCGTTACGCGCTAGAAATCAACTATCTGGCCCAGATTACCCAACGCAGTGGCCAGGCGTGGTCACAGGTGAATTTGGCCGTTTCTACGGCCCGTCCGGCGCTTAACCAAAGAGTGCCAAAGATTACTCCCTGGTTTATCCGTGAATACCAGCCACCCCAGCCGCGTCAGTTGGTGCGCGCCGCCCAGCCTGCTCCGGCCATGGCCAAGATGGAGATGATGGCTGCCGATGCTGCGCCAGAGCCTGAAGCAGCCGCCGAGCCATTTGTGGCTGAAACGGTAACCGCAGACGTGCAATCGGAGGGAACGGCCGTTACCTTCCGCGCCCCAGGCCAAACCGACATCCCCAACGACGGTTCGCCGCATAAAATCACCTTGCAACAAATTCGGCTGGAGCCAAAGCTGGATTATCTCACCATCCCCAAATTCAGTGACGCTGTTTTCCGGCGAGCGACTATCGATTACGAGCAGGCGGGTCCGCTGCTGCCAGGTGCTGCTAGCCTGTTTGTGGCCGAGGAGTATATTGGCCAGACCCAAATCAAGTTCACTGCGCAGGGTGATGAACTAGAATTGCTGTTGGGTGTGGAGGATCGCATTACCGTTGAGCGCAAGCTGGCCCGGCGAGATGTGGACAAAAAGCTGCTGCGGGATCAGCGACAATTGCGTTACGGATACACCATCGAATTGAAAAACTTGCTCACGACCGAGGCGCAAGTTGTGCTGAAGGACCATATCCCGGTTTCGCGCCATGAGCAGATCAAGGTAAAATTAGATGATGTACGGCCGCAGCCTACCGAGCAGACCGATTTGAACTTGCTGGAATGGCAGCTCAATCTGGCCAGCGGTGCTGAGGAGACTGTACGCTATGAATACAGCGTCCATCATCCACGAAACTTAAACGTTGTTGGGTTAATGGATTAAGTACAGACCCTAAATTTCCCCGGAAACTTTTTAGCAGATGAGGGATCTGAAGTACAGTTTCCGGGGAAATGCGAACTGATCATCCGGAGGATATTATTTCCCAAAAATTTTACGAAACCACGCAGCCAAAAGAGCGCGCTTTTTTGGTTGGGGCAGAATTAAAACTGGGACGGCCGTTACTGTCCGTCGAAGATAGTTTGCTGGAGTTGCAACGGTTAGCCGATACGGCTGGATTGGCTGTGGTAGGGCAAACCATCCAGCGCTTTGACCGTCCAGACAGCGCCACCTACATCGGTTCTGGCAAGGTTGAAGAAGTTAAAATGCTCATCGAGGAGCTAGACGCTGAGGTCGTTCTCTTTGATGATGAGCTAAGTCCACGTCATCAGCGCGAGTTGGAAAAAGAGTTTGGCGAGGATGTCAAAGTGATTGACCGTACGGCGCTCATTCTGGATATTTTTGCCCAGCATGCCCAAACGCGCGAGGGTAAATTGCAGGTGGAGCTGGCCCAATTGGAGTACCGCGTACCGCGCCTGACGCGCATGTGGACCCATCTTGCCCGACAGGCGGGGGGGCGCGTGGGTGGCATGGGCGGTGGGGTTGGCTTGCGTGGCCCTGGTGAAACCCAGCTAGAAACCGACCGGCGCGAAATTGGACGGCGTATTTCACACATCAAGGACCAGTTAGAAAACGTGCGAGCGCATCGGGAGCGGCACCGGGCTAAACGACAGCAAACAGAGCTGCAGGTGGTGGCCATTGTTGGCTACACCAATGCGGGCAAGTCAACGTTGCTCAATAAGCTGAGCGATGCCGATGTGCTGTCGGCCGACATGCTGTTTGCCACGCTGGACCCCACCACGCGCAAAGTAGATATGCCGGGTGGACGCGAGCTGCTCTTTACCGATACGGTGGGCTTCATCCAAAAGCTGCCTACGGACATTGTGGCTGCCTTTCGCGCCACGTTGGAAGAGATTACCGAAGCGGATATGCTGCTGCACGTGGTCGATGCCACCCATCCCAATGCAGAAGCCCAAATTGAGTCGGTGGAAGATACGTTGGCTGAGCTTGAAGTGGATCATTTGCCGATGGTGGTGGCTCTCAACAAGGTTGATTTACTACCTGAGGATGCGGATCCAATGAAACAATTCGACCTGCCGTATCCCGTTGTGCCGGTTTCGGCCGTAACGGGCACAGGGATACAAGAGCTGCTTGTGGCCGTAGACGCCGCCATGGTGCGCTATTTGCAGCCGCTGACGGTGCTGCTGCCTTACAAGCGGGGGGATTTGCTTTCCCTGATGTATGAGCGTGGGCAGGTGGATAGTGAAGAGCATACCGGAGACGGCGTTATTGTTTATGGACGTTTACCGAAACGGCTGGTACCATATTTTGAACCTTATATAAATGGACAACAAACAGCCAATGAATGATTTTTTAGATAGAGTCAGCGAGTTTATTAGTAAATATCCGGGCTTCTTACCCTTGCTCGGTCTTGTTCTGATTATTTTGAATTTGATTTTACAAATTTTCCCTGGCAGTTGGTTTGTCGATCGGAACATTTTGCTGCACCTGGGCCTGATTATCAGCTTGATCGGTTTGCTGATTGTACGGCCGTTAACCTAATCCCTCTACTTTATTTTTCTATGATTCCAATTGAAACCCTTGTTCAAAACGGCCGTGTTCAGGCCGCGCTCGCTTATTTTTTAGAGCATGTTCCACAGTTTGTGGAGCAGGCGATTGCCATCCAGCAAATTCCAGCCCCCACTTTTGCTGAAGCGAAACGCGCCGCTTATGTTGCCCAACGTTTTTCAGAGATTGGCCTGGTGGATGTGGTGGAAGACGAGCTGCATAATGTGTACGGCCGTTTCCCTGGCAGTCAACCGTCCGATCATCCCCCGCTTGTCATCTCCGCTCATACAGATACCGTCTTCCCGGCAAAAACGGATCTCACCGTAAAACGCCAGGATCGCCTTACATATGGTCCTGGCATTGGCGATAATTCCACTGGGGTGGCGGGATTATTGGCCTTGGTTGAGGCACTGAAACTAGGCGAGATACGGCCGTTGGCCGACATTTGGTTTGTGGCCAACGTGGGCGAAGAAGGGTTGGGTGATTTACGGGGCATGTGGGCTGTGGTGCAGCGTTTCGGCGGAGAAGCTGTTTATCTGGTGATTGAAGGCGGCCTGTATGGTCAGATTTCCCACCAGGCCATTGGCGTGCGGCGATATGAAATCAATATCACCACACCAGGTGGCCACTCTTGGGGCAATTTTGGCCAGAAGAGCGCCATTCATGAACTGGGGCATTTAATTGCGGCCATCGACAAGCTGCAACTTCCTACAAGGCCCAAAACGACCTACAATGTGGGGATTATTGAAGGTGGGACCTCAATTAACACCATTGCCCAATCGGCCAAAATGCTGCTGGATCTGCGTTCTGAAGAACCAGCTCGTCTAGAAATTTTGGTGGCAGAGGTGGAGAAGTTGGTTTCTCTGCGGCAAAAATTGCCAAATGTGACGGTGCAAATGACCCAAATCGGTAATCGCCCGGCGGGGCGGTTGTCCCGGGAGCATCCGTTGGTGCAGCAGGCGGCGGCAGCGCTGCGGCAGTCGGGCTGGGACAAAGTCAGCTACATTGCCAGTAGTACCGATGCCAATGTGCCGCTGAGTCAAGGGTATACGGCCGTTTGCATTGGCCTTACCGAATCGAGCAACGCCCACCGCCTCGATGAATACATGGACAGCACCCATCTGGCGGCAGGGATGAGTCAACTGTTGCTGCTGACTCTGTCAGTGGCCGGGATATAAGCCTCAACGACTATTTCTCTGGAAACAGCCTTGCTGGCGATTGCCTTGTTTGATAGTTTCCAGGGAAATAAAAGTACAAACAAACCTACTATTTTTAGCAACTGAACAGAAAACCATTTTGGAGTAAGCAATGAACTTTGAATTAAGTGAAGAACAGCGCGAGTTTCAACATATTGTGCATGATTTTGTGGCCAAAGAGCTAAAGCCGAAGGCCCGTGAAACGGATGCGTCGGGTGAGTTTAACTGGACGGCCGTTAAAAAGATGGGTCCGATTGGCCTGCTAGGATTGGAAGTGCCAGAAGAATATGGTGGCGCACAGGTGGATGCCGTCAGTGCGGCCATTGCAATTGAAGAGTTGGGCTGGGGCTGTGGCTCCACGGCACTGGCTGTGTCGGCGCACAATGGATTGGCGCTGGGACCCATCGTGAAATATGGCAATGAAGCACAAAAAGGGCAGTGGCTGCCACCATTGGCAACCGGCAAGGGCAAACTAGGCTGCCTTTCACTAACAGAGCCAGGAGCTGGTTCTGATTTGCAGGGTGGCGTGCGAACAACGGCCGTTAAAGAAGGCGACTCCTGGATCATTGATGGGGCCAAGATGTGGATGACCAACGCCTCTATTTCTGATCTGATGGTGGTTTTGTGTCGCACCGACCATGCGGGCGGTAGCCACGCGTTGAGCCACATTTTGGTGCCCACAGACACGCCCGGGATCACCATTGGTCCGGCCGAGAAAAAAATGGGGCTAAAAGGCTCGCCCACCCACGCGGTGACCTTTGAAGAGGTGCGTGTGCCCCTCGAAAATTTACTGGGCGAAGAAGGACGTGGTTTGCAGCAAACGTTGGCTACGTTGGATAGTGGGCGCGTGGGCATTGGTGCGTTGGCGGTTGGTTTGGGACAGGCGGCTTATGAAACGGCCGTACGCTATGCCCACGAGCGCGAGACCTTTGGCAAACCCATTGCCCAACACCAGGCTGTGCAGTGGATGCTGGCCGATGCCGCCACCGAACTGCAAGCCGCTCGCTTAATGGTTTACTGGGCAGCTTCTCTAAAAGGAGCCGGGCAAAAATACACCAAAGAAGCCGCCATGGCCAAACTATTCGCCACGGAGGTCAGTGAGCGCGTTTGCCGCAATGCTATTCAGATTCATGGCGGCTATGGCTACAGCAGCGAATTTGAGGTAGAGCGCATGTACCGCGACACGCGCCTGATGACGATTGGGGAAGGTACCAGCGAAATTCAACGACTGGTCATTGCCCGGCACATTTTGAATTTGTAGAAAAGTGGGAAGTGAAGCGTGATGCGTGAAGCGGGAAACGTGATTTTGTTCGGTCACGTTTCCCGCTTTACGTTTTATATTAGTTGATATTAACGCGCAGGGTGTAGGGGGTGTTTGTCACCGGTGCGCTATAGACGCGAATGTAGTACGTGCCTGCTGGACGAGTCCCTAAATTTAAGGTTTTATCAGGCGTGTTGGGGGTTCCGTTATTGCCTAACAATGTCAGGCTGCCGCAACTGCCGCCATACACAATCAGCTGCCCCTGGGCTGGCTCAAAACTGGACAATATTACTGTTAAATTGCCTGAGCTAGTCAGCGTGATGGCATACCAATCTTCAACGTCATCAGCCGTAAACTCATAATCTCTACCACTACTAATCCCATAGGATTGGTTGCAATTGTTATTTGGCTCAATGGGGGGATAGTTATTGAGCAGCAATGGCACATAAATGTAGTATGTTGGCAGTGGCGTTACATTGATGGTAATTGTTCCTGTGTCTGCTTGTCCACCCTTATCGATGGCTTGAACGGTTAAATTGAAGGTTGGCATCGCGTCGGCATCCAGTTTGCTGGTGTCTGGCACGGTAATTTGGCCTGTGCTGCTGTTGATGGCAAAAACAGTGCCGGAGTTTCCCCCGATAATGGAGAAGGTTAGCGTATCGCCGCTGGCAAATTCTGGGTCCGTTGCGTTAACTGTGCCGACCACAACGCCGTTGGCGCTTGATTGGGCTACGGAGAAGGTAGAATTGCTGACGACAGGATTTTCATCAAAGAGATTATTAAGGTTTATAGTCACATTGGCCGTATTATTTAGGTTCCCGGAATCAGTGACGATAATACCAAGCAAGAAGCTTGGGGTCGTTTCATAATCTAGTTGCCCAGATGCAGCTACGGTAATATTGCCATTGTTGTCTATAGCAAACGCGCCGCTACTGTTCCCAGATAAAATATCGTAAGTAAAACTTTCCCCGGTGTCTGGATCATTGGCTGGAATAGTGCCAACGAGCGTGGAGTTACTGCTATTTTCATTGAGGCTAAATGTGGCATCGCTAATCATTGGTGCCTCATTCAGGTTTTGTAGTTGGATAGTAGCTGTTACGGGCACGGCCGTATTAAATCCATCATCAACATCAACGGTGAGTGTGAAAATCGGTGTTACCTCAAAATTAAGCTGGGTTGTATCGCTTACTGTGATTGCTCCACTGTTAATGCCAACGTCAAAAGCTGAATTGGTGTTACCGCCTGTGACAGTGTAGGTTAATGTGCCATTTTCTGGGTCGGTGGCATTGATAGTTCCAACGGGTTCACCATTGGGGAGATTTTCATTTGGGGTAAACGTCGAATCGATGACTACAGGGGGTTCATCTACATTTTCTAAGTTGATGATGTACTCGGCAGAATCCGAGAGGTTGCCGCTGTCAGTTACCACAACCGTCAGGGTAAAGGTGGGAGTGGTATCAAAGTTGAGCAGCCCGCTGTCGCTGACGGTAATCTGGCCGCTGGTGCTGCCAATGGCAAAGGCCGCAGCCGGATCGCTGGCAGTGATGCCATAGGTGAACGAATCGTTGATATCTACGTCAGAGGTAATGACCGTGCCAACTGGTGTGCCGATTGCTGAATTTTCGGTGACCGTAAAGGTTGTGCCGGTAATAATTGGGGCTTCGTTTATATCGTTGATGCTGACGGTGATAACGGCCGTATCCGTCAACATTCCCATATCTGTTACCGCAACGGTAAAGGTAATACTTTGATTCGTCTCATGGTCCAGCGGGGCTGTGTTGGCGACGGTGATAGCGCCATTGGTGCTGCTAATGCTGCCCACCTCAAACGCGTTGCCTGTGTTCCCGTCTAAAATGCCGTAGGTAAGGGCATCCCCTGCGTCTGAATCGGTGGTAATGATGGTGTCAACGGCCGTTCCTACACTGCTGTTTTCATCTACGCTAAAAGTTTGGTCGCTGACTAATGGAATTTGGTCAAAAACTGGTGTGACAGTTATGAGGAATGTTTCTTGTGGTAGCGTGTCGGTGATTGATTCAACTATAAAATCAAAGCTGTCACTTAGCGTTTCGCTGTCGTCATGCATATAGTCCAGCAGACTGCTGTCTATGTCAGACTGGTTAAACTGATCATTGGGGTTGAGGTCGGTGCCGTTAAGTCTAAGAAAGCCATTTGCTGGTGTTGTGACCAGCGTATAAGTAAAAACAGCTCCAGGCGCTGTTGAGTCTTCTGTTTTTAGGGTGTCACTGAGAATATTTGCACTGCCTGCTTCACTTACTGTAAGCCCATTGTTGTTAACAATCGCGGCCGCAGCCAGAACGGTGCCCAGCCAAATAACGGCCGTACACATGGCAAACACAACTGCAAAAAGAATTAGGACACGATTTCTCCGCATACCAATACTCTATCGATACTTCTCGTTATACATTGCAAGGACAACCTATAACATAGACCCGGCATTCACCACTACGGGGGTGGTACTGGCGTAAATGTCGCTGGCGGTGATGTGGGTTTTGGATTGTTATTACCACCACCACCGCTTGGTTCAGGCGTGAAGGTGGCCGTTGCTGTTGGTGTGTTGGTTGGTGTAGGCGTCGGTGTATTGGTAGGTCGTGGTGGAACGGTGGCGGCAACACCTATAACATTTATACTATTTTCATCCAGAAAACGGCAAGCGATGGCTGCTACCCAACCTCGACTGCCATCTTCAAGAACCACATTATACCACTCACCATCCGAATCCTCTTTCGCAATGACGCCTAATATGTCACCCTCGTACAAATAGCGCAAGATGGGGTAGACAATGCCTGGCCCCTGTCTTAGGCTCGCGGAACTAACAGAAATCTCAACCTGGGGAATTGGCGTTGGCGAGATGGTGAAGGTTGGGGTGGCTGTATTGGTTGGTGCTGGCGTAAAGGTGGGTGTGGTCGGGGCTGGCTTGATGGAAATACGCCGATTGTTGCTGGTGATGATATCCCGATTGGTTGCCAGGTCTTCTAGCACAATGTGCCATTCAGATATTGCGTTGCTGCTGCTGTCTGGCAGCAGGGTTTGCAAGCTATAAAGGCCATCTGCGGCTGGGGTGCTGATGCTGCCTAAAAGGGAACGGCCGTTTTCCGTGAGTAGATACACTGAAAACCGTTGGTTATCTTGCAGATCAGCGCTCCAGCTCCAGCGGAAATTGGCGGTGTCTCCTGCCTGAAACTCCGTGGCATCTGGCGGAGCTAAAATATCAATCACGCCCGTTACCGAGGTGACTTCTGAAACAGGAATTGCCTCTTGTGAGACTTCAACTGAGGCTTGCGGCTGGGTAGGGATGGGTGTTTGCACCTCGTCCGTTGGGTCTCCCACTGCGACAGGGAGGCTTGTTGGTTGGGCACTGGCCTGATTTTGCACGACGGCCCAAACCGCTGCCGCGCCGCCAAGGCAAAGCAGAAGCGCAATGAGCGGCAGCGCCAGAGCTGCCTGGGAACGGCGCGGTGATGGTGGGGTTAATACGGCCGTTTCTCCCCGCGTTTGCACTAAAAGACGCTCGCTTTGCAACGCTTCGTTTACAGCCTCCAAAAATTCTTGAATTGTGGTGTAGCGGCCCCAGGCTTGCCGACGTAAACTTTTGTCGATAAGGTCGTAGGTTTGTCTGGATAAATCGGGCCGGGCTTGTTCCAAAGCCGTATTTTTCGGATTGAAAACCTGTAAAAATGTGTGCCAGAAGGAGCCGGGTTCAGCGGGCAGTTCTCCAGTTAATATTTCGTGCAGGATGACGCCTAATGAAAAAATTTGGCTACGACTATCTACCGTTTTGCCATGCATCTGCTCGGGTGCCATGTACGATGTTTGATTGTCGGGGAAGAAACTGGCAGCCATGCCATTTTCTGCGGCGGGAACCCCTAAATCGACCAAAACCACTGTGCCATCTTGCCTGAGCATGATGTTATCTGGCGTGAGGTGATAATGATACAGCTCAAGCCGCTCGGCTAATTCCAGTGCTTCGGCCAGCTGGCGAATGATCTTGAGCGCGTAAATGCTGTTGGCCGGGGTTCCTTGCTCCTGGAGCTGCTGGAGACGCTCTCGCAAAGTGAAACCTTCTACCAGGTCCCGAGCAATGTATGGGCGATCATTAGCGGTGAGGCCGATTTGGTAGACTTGGGCAATGTTAGGGTGTTTTAGTTGAGACACTTTGTTCATCTTGTCGATGAACTGTTCAACAAATTGCTTTTTGTTATTAAATGTAGGCAACAAGATTTCAATCGCCACGGGGCGATTTTCATCAACATCAAAGGCCCGATAAAGATCGGTAACGGCCGTCTGGTTAATGTGGGCTTCTAATCTATATTGATCAATAAGTCGATCATATAGATTTGACGACCTAGCCTGGTCTTTCTGGGTGTCCATCTGTTCCTAAACAAAAATTTTGCTGATCTTATGCAAACTAAACCTCAATAATTATAGCGCATGAATAACATAAGATGTAATCATTGGGTGCGCGGAATAATCGAGCGGGACAATTGCAGCTGCGCGTTGCTCAAAGGCTTGTATATGGTTGGTTGTTATAAATTAGCCGGTGCTATGGACCAATCTCTTCCAAATTCTGCTTGCACGGTAATCTATGATTGCCGTTGATGCAAACTGCCCCCACAATAAACATAAATACAATAATTAGCTAAATGATAGTAAGTAAAAGTTTCAATCATTCTTACGACATGCTTCGCAGCAGATGGATTGTTTACCAATTTGTGGGATCAAACCGTGAAGAATGCGTGAAACATGAACCACGACTGGAAATGACTCATGGTTCATGCCTTGAATGCACTTTATTCAAACCAGATAAATAGGTATATCCCATCTCACTTATCCCATTTTAAGCAACTTATCGGGGTTTACTTGAGCTGCTTTAGGGAGTTAAAATGGATAGTGCGTATTTATCAAAAGTGTTGATTGGACCGTCGTTGATGACCCAAACATAATAGGTTCCGGCTGGTTGATTGCTGAGGTTAATGCTCTTGGCTGTCGCAAAGTTCCCGTTTTGGCCACGGAAGCTTAAGCTTTGGCAGGTTCCATGCCAAACCGTGATTTGTCCGGCAATCGGCACAAAATTAGTGAGATTGATTGTCACGTCGTTGGTTGCATCCAGCGTAAACGTGTACCAATCGTCGATGTCTTCTGCCAAGAATTCGCTTGTTTGGTTTGCTTTAAGGGGAAAGGCTTGGTCACAAACGTCATTTGGTTCGCCCAAAGGGTCGTGATTAATGAAGTTGTTGGCTACGATCGGAATATATTGGGTATAGGTTGGGAAGGATGGCGGAATAACAGGCGATACCTCAATGTCTACGGTCGTTTCTACAAAAGCTTCTCGATTCGTTGTGGGCTCAACGGCGGTAGCGGTAAAAGTGATTGTGCCACTTTGGCTGGGAGTATAGGTGCAGTTGGAAACGGCCGTTTCCCCCACAGCGAGCGGATCCAAGGCAAAATTGCAGTTTGTAGCCTGGGCAGAAGCAATTTGTACTTCGGTCAGGGCAACATTGCCACTATTGATGAGTGTTAACGAAAATGACACAGCCTCCCCCTCTGATACGGACACAGCCTCTGGCTCCACTGTGAGCGTGAGAAGTGGATTTAAATCTGAGGGAGTGGCCGTGTGGCTGGCTTCAACCGGATAGGCAATTTCAGTCGCTGTCGCTTGCACCGTGGCTGTGTTTTCCACTTCGGCCGCCACACCGGTCGCTTCACAGCTGTAGGTTGTACTCTCGCCAGGTGCTAAATCTGGCAGGCTGCCCACAGCCCGGTCGCATTCAGCAAAGCTGGAATTTGAAACGGTCAGATTGTTTAGAACGGTGTCGCCGCTATTCTCGAGGGTGATCTCAACGGAAAAAGTATCTTCACCTGAGGGTGTGATGAGTTGGTTAATCCCAACAGTTGGATGGAGGATTTCGATATAGTCGAAAAACACGTTAGCTACACGGGAGTCGTTATTTTGCCGAATTTCCAGGGATAACGAAACTGTCTGACCAGCATATTGGCTTATATCGACCAAGGCATTATTCCAGCCGGTAGGATTCGTAACGCCATTGACGTCTAAATCCCAAACTTCGTTGTCATCGATTGAAACAATCGCCCGGTCGAAGTTGAGGGGATCTGGCGTATTTTTGATGGGATTGAACCAGAAGGACAGCAAAGCCGCATTTTCTTGAAGCGTCATTGATTGTTGTGCGCCATTGATACGAACAATGTTGTTGCAAGTGCCACCAACCCACAACGATTGTTGACCGTCGAAATTTGCTGGCGCACCATCAACGCCTGACCAATCGCCAATGCCTGTTGGATTGCAGGGCGTGAAGTTGAACTCTTCCCAGGTTGATGTTTCTGGGCTGTTTTCAAAACTGCCCTCATTGATTAATTCAGCAAAAAGGGATGGGGCGACAAGAAAGAATAGGAAAAGGATGGTTGCAAGGCACGAGGAAATGATTCTTCGCCGGTTCATAACGATTTCTCCAAAGATATAGCAAGATGCTATCGAGCTGCTGCGGACACAAATTATTCTTGAGTTGAGGCAAGGATGTTCAGCTTATTGTGAAAGCGAGAAGTTGCGATACTTCTTAAGGTTTAGTTCTTTTTTGTAGGGGTGGTGCTCAAAAAGCTAGGGAACAGGAACAGATGGTACAGTTGGGGTGGGGGGGGGTGAAGTCGGATTTGGGCCAGGGGGATTTGGATCAGATGGAACGGCCGTTGCTTCCTCAGTGGACGCGGCTGTAGGCTCAAGCGCTGGCATCCAGATGGTCTGGCCAATGCTTAGCAAAATATTATCCAGGCAATTAACCTGCATGAGCTGCTCTACGGTAGTGTTGGTTGCCTGACTCAGGCTAGAGAGGGAATCATTGGCCTGAATGGTGTACCGGACCCAGCCGAACGGCGGAGAAGGGACACAGGCGATTTCGGTTGGTTCTAAAGTTGGGGTAGTGGTGGGAGAAGGGGTACTGGTTGCTTCAAGTGTGGGGGAAGCAGTTGAGGTTGGCGCAGGTTCTGTTGCGGTAACGGCCGTTTGCGTGGGGCTGGGTTGGGCCGTTGCCGTATCTACTTCCTCATTTGGGGGAAGCACCTCAGCTTCGTTAATTGGATCTTCTTGGGTTGCTGTGGTGGTCACGGTTGGGGTTGTTGGTTCATCTTCAGGTTGGCGGACAACGGCCGTTTCAGACTCTATAGGCAAAACGGCCGCATCTGGCGTGGGCGTGACATTGCGCTGTCTATTGGCGCGGCCACGCATAAACATCAATACCAATAAGAGCAAAAAAAGGAGCACAATGGCTGGAATAACGACTTTTAGCGTCTTGGGCTGCCGCACCCAGTTTACTATTTTTTTCCAGACGGGTGGTGGCGGTGGAGGCGGAGCGGACTCTTCAGTAATGGCTAAATCAATCGCATGCACCTGGGCATCGATCGTTTCAAAACGGCTCCACTCTTTTTGCCAGATGCTATCTTGTACGGCCTTGTAGGTGGCTGCTGTTAACCCTGGCTGCACTTGATTGAGCGGCTTCTCGCGCACCGGCCCCTTATGTTCAAAAATGTCCCATTCAGAGACAGGCAAGGCTGGTTGCTTCCCCGCCAACAAGCGGTAAAGTAAGATGCCCAAGGAATAGACATTGCTACGACCCGATAAGGCTTTGCCTTCGAGCTGTTCTGGGGATTGATAATCTAATTTTGTGGCGGGTGCAGCCTCTAATTGTGTTGTGGCTGGAGAGGTGGCGGGCACTACCAGGTCGAGCAAATAGGGCTGACCAGATGCGTCCAGATAGATATTTTCGGGACGCAGATCGTGGTGGATGAGTCCTGCTGGGTGCGAGATAGCTAATCCCGCAGCAAGCTGTTTTACCAGCGTTAAGAATTCAACGATCTTTGCCTTGTCTTGTGGATCGGGTTTGGGGCTGTTTTCCAGGGATTCGGCTAAAAATTGGCCGGAGAAGTGTGCCATGACGGCATACGGCCGTTTCCCATCCATCCCAAAATCAAGCAGCGGCGGAAGAACGTCATGGTCCAGTTGGGCCAACGTTTCAGCGCGTCGGCGAAACCGGTCAGCGAGATCACCTGAACGTGAGGCATCGAGCTGTAGGGTAACCAAAAAGACCTGGCTTTCCGTTTTTTCATCTTGTGCCAGATAAATACCACTAACCGTTTGCTCCACGAGCAGTTTCGTCAGCTTGTAATGACCTATTTTGTTGTCATCATCTGATTTTTTTTGAGTTGATGGCATAAATTTCTAGGAGATTAACGACAATAATAAAGTTACTGGCGATTAAATTACACTAACAATAAAGATATAACCTGTACATTATACACACAATGTGTTCTTTTATGTAAAAGAAAAAATAAATTGAATGTGAGATTGTTTTTGCAGAAGCAACGGTACGTTAGCTTGTTCCCAATTGCCTTATTCGGATAGCAAAATAATGAATCTTTCCTCACTGATGAGAAGCGGCTGCTGTTCATCATTCCATGCCAAATGCAGTTGCCAAACGGCCGTTCCCGGCGAAAGTGACAGCTCATCAAAATCAACCAATAGTTGAAACCCATCCCCAAGATTTGGTTCAGCGATAGATTGTGTGCCAACAACTGCATCGTTTTGCCGCAAAGTGAGCACAAATTGCTGGCCTGCCAGCAAGGATTCAGAATACGTCCAATAAAATGCGAGACGGCCGTTGCGTGCCACGCTGCTTTGTGGTGGAGGGCCTAGCAATGTAATAGCAGCCGAATTGTCAATTTCTGGTAGTGGCGTATTGGTGGGAATGGGACTGGGCAAGATAGTTGCTGGCAAAATAGCTGGTCGTGTAGCTGTGTTTGATGATGCATTTGGTTGGGCAGAAACGGCCGTTGGGTCCGTTCGGGTAGGGGGCCGTTCGCTTAATGTATCGGGCCAGACCCAATTAATGAGCACGATAGCCAGCAAAGTGATTAGCAGGGGCGTAATAGAATACCAAAAATGTTTACTTTGCCATCGCTTCCGTGGCTCTTTTTCTTGGGACACCAGGGCGTTAACTCCTAATTTTATTCTATGTCATTTTAGCATAGGCGGGTAAACGAACAAACGGCGCAACGTTAGTTGCGCCGTTTGCCTCAGAAAAGAAAGAGGAGCCCCGAGTAACTTTATAAAAAGTTACTGTTAGATTGTAACAAGGTGGTCGAATGGTTCATCTGATGTTTGTCATGATTGATGTGTGAGCTTCATCACGGCCGTTTAGTCAGGGTAAGCGTATGTTGGGCAGCGGCCTGTACCGCTTCTTCTGCCCATAACACGGGGAAATTCTCGCCTTGTAGCCACATTTCTGCCAGATCGCGGTAATGGGGGCTGCCTAAATGGCCGGATTGTCCAGGGGTCAACATCGCTTCTGCCTGCTCGATGGCACTGAGATCAACAATGAGACGCGAGGAAACGGCAATGCCATCATTGGCATAGCTGCCAGGGCGCATCCCGGCTTGCGCGACCGTATGGCCATCGCCGCCCAAAGGAAACGGCCCGACATTGAACACCTGGTCAAAAGGCGAAATCAGGCCCAAAGGATGCTTAAACGTGATCTGGTGCAGGTGGCCCCACTGCCAATCAACGGGATTTTCTCCAAGCAGTTGCCGCAGAACGGCCGTTGTTTCTGCTAAACATTCCTCAAGCAATTTGTTTCGCGTAGCCAGTGAATTAAACCAGGGCGATGGCACATTCGTTAGTATTTTGAGCAGGTTGACGAGTAAATATCCCTGGAACTCATTCACCGGGTGCAAAATGTCGCTCATGCCTTGGCCCAGCAGGGATGGCAGCAGGCTTAGCGGCACGTTTTGGGCCAGCACAGCAGGGGCGAGCTGTTTCACCAATACCTGGAAAACAGTGCCGCCCATGCTTTCCTGCCCTAGATGACCATCCCATCGCCGCAATAATTCTAGTGCCAGCTGGGCATCTGGATGGGTCACTTGCAAGTTGTTTAGCAAGGCGACCAGCTGCAAACCGGGCAGGCTAAGCAGATCTAGTTGGACACGGCGGCAGTCGTCTGTGCTATGCTTGGGCTGCTCCGCCAGCAATTGGCGAATGCGCTCGGCACGATAGCCGTTGCGCCATAGCTGTCCCAGGTTGTGCGGGCTTTTGCCTGGTGGCAGCAGGCGATGATTGGCAGAAATGATGATGCCTTCTTGGGGATTGAGTGCGTGGGGCATTTCGTCAAAGGGGATGATGCCAATCCATTCATGGCTACCGGTCCAGCCGGGTGCAGGCAGGCTGCCGTCGCCATTGGCCCGAATGGGTACCTGGCCTGTTACCCAGTGCCCGATGTTGCCTTGCCGGTCAGCGTAGAGCAGGTTGAGTGGTGGTGCCTGGATGCGGGCTACGGCCGTTACAAACTCATCCCAGTTGACGGCCGTATTCATCCAGCCAAAGCCATCAATAGTATTAACGCTGCGCAGCGCGGTGGAGCTAAACGCCAGCGGCTCGGTTGCCCCGGCTAACAAATGGTGGATGAGTGGTCCGTGATGGGTCAGCGAGACAGTTTCCTGGTACGGTTTTTTGAAGCGTACTTCAATTTCCTCTTCGATCTGCTGGACCGGCCGCCATTCCTCCTCGAATTGATACAGGGTCGGATCATCAGGATGCAGTTTTTCAATAAAGAGGTCTTCGCTGTCGGTATAGGCCAGAGTAGCGCCCCAGGCAATATGTCCATTGTGGCCTACTATCACGTAAGGCACTCCTGGCTGGGTAAACCCAGCCACATGAAAGCCATCGTCGCTGCGCAAATGTTGGAAATGCCAGATGGAGGGGGTGCCCATCGGCAGGTGCATATCGTTGGCCAGGATGGCTCCGCCGCTTTCCGTATGCTCCGGGGCGATTACCCAGCCGTTGCTACCACGCCCAGCCCCGTCTAGATTGCCTTTCCCGTGGAAGGGATTTTGCCAGGGAACGGCCGTTCCTTGCCAGGCATCAATCCATTGGGCGTTTTCCTCAATGCCATCTGGTAGAGTCGCCGGGTAATTTTCGGGATAGGTTGTGAGTAGATCATTGACCAGTGTGGGATCGACTTGCTGGATGAGCTGGGCCTGCACCAATTCAGCAATCGCGCCGTGGGTAAGCGCCCACAATTGCAAGTGGGCATAGGCCAAAGAGTCGAGTGGTTTCCAAGGCTGTGGGCGATGTTGCACAATGTTAAATTCGATGGGCAGTAAGGGGTGGCTGGCCAGGAACGCGTTGACACCGGCCGTGTATGCGGCCAAATCATTAAGCGCCTGTGTTTCCATTTGGTCCAACGTGCCGATGGCCAATCGGGCAAAACCAAAGGTGCGACTGAGGCGGTCTGTTTCCAGGGTGATGGGACCAAAAACGGCCGAAAGCGTCCCCGATGCTGCCCGTCGGTTAAGCTCCATTTGCCACAGCCGATCCTGGGCGTGAACAAAGCCCTGTGCCACAAAAAGATCATGCCGATTCTGGGCATGAATGTGGGGAATGCCCCAGCGGTCTCGGTAGATGGTGACTTTGCCTTGGAGTTCTTTAAGGTAGAGACGGCCGTCTAGTTGGGGCATGCGTTGGTGGCTCCAGCGCTGAATGATGGTTTTGAGTCGGTTTGGCATAATTTAATTTTCACAGGTTGGCTGGGCAGTGCAGCCAGCAGCAGTGGAGGCACATTCGTAGTTGACGGCAATGCCCAGATAAGGTGAAGGATCGAGAGTATTGGCAAAGTCGAGTTCGTTGAGGAAACGGCCGTTGCCATCATCTTTTACAATAGAAAAGTGGAGATGCACCCAAATGGTGCGGGGGGAATTGCCATTGTAATCACCCGTGTAACCCAGCAATGTCCCTTGCTCCACAAACAGTTCAGACGTGCCTGGCGGGAAGGCTGGCTCAACAAAGCTGTTGCCCTCCCGGTCGGCCATATGAGCATAATACAGCCAAATTTGATTGCCGGAGCGTAGAGGATCGTCCGGTATGCGCATAATTACGGCGCTGCGCCAGTTGGCGTCCCGAGTCACATAGCCATTGTAGGCGGCGTAAACTGGTGTCACACCCGGTTCCCCTTCGCTAAAAATGTCGATGCCCTGGTGAGGATTGCTACTGGAATAAGGGCCGCGAGGGTCTGCATATAATAAACCGATGAAACCATCTGCAGGGAGAATGAACGGTGCGCCAGGACAGGCATCCCGCTGTTCTGTTATCAATTCGGCCCGAGCAGTTGGATCGCCCTGTGCCCACTGTAAGAGGGGGCGACTTCCGGGATTGCCCAATAATCGGAAATAATTTATGCCTCGATTAACAACAAAGGCACCTAACAATAATAAAAGAAGAATGAGGATTCGTTTAAACCCACGAAAACGCGGCTCGATTAGCCAATGGACAAATTGTTTTAGCCAGGAAGATAAACGTTTCATTGGCTAAGATTATACATAGAAACTGTACAGCAGCGCGCCAGGCCAAAAAAGCAGCCCAATCAACTTGCCACGTCTTGCCAGCCAAACGGAACCCAGGAGAATGGGCAGCCCGATGATGAGATTGATCACATCATTGGCAACAAACGATTGGCGAATTTCTACTGTAGGATAGATGACTGTCTGGAAAATAAGGCTGGCAATGGAGGCTACGGCCGTACCATTTAACCAGAATAAGCTTTGTTTCCTGCCATCTCTTCTAGCAAACGCGTGGCCGTTAGCCGGGCTGAAACCAGCGCTGTAGGCACGCCGGTGCCAGGATGCGTGCTGGCACCCACAAAATAGAGATTGTGGTATTGCGCGTGCCGGTTGTGCGGCCGCATATAGCCCAACTGCATTAAGTTATGGCCCAGGCCATGTGTAGCACCTTTCACCAGGTTGTACCGTTTGCGCCAGGAAAGAGGGGTGAAATTCACCTCAAATTTCAGGTGCGCTTCCAGATCAGTAATGCCTAAATCGGCCAGCCGCTTAAAAACAGCCTGCCGCGCCCTCTGGCGAATCTGTGGCCAATCTTGCTCACCAGCTTCATCCAGATGGCCAACCGGCGCTATGGCAATAATCGTGTCTTCTCCAGAAGGAGCCATTGAGGCATCAAGCCTGGTTGGTGCGTGGATATATAGGCTGGGGGTTTGCGGTAATGTTAGATCATCAATGATACTGTCGAAGTTGCCCCGATAGTCGTCGGCCAGAAAGAGGGTGTGGGGTGGCAGCTGGGGATACGGCTTATCGACGCCCCAGAAGAAGCTGGTGACTGAACAGGAATACCGCTTGCGCTTCATCTTTTGCGCGGTGCGGTTGGCAGGCAGCAAGTTTTGGTAAACATAGGGCAGGTCGGCATTGGCCACAATGGCATTTGCTTGCAGCGAACGGCCGTTTTCCAGCACTACACCGGTTACTTTTTTGCCATTTAATACGATCTGGGTAACGGCCGTTTGGTACATAAACTCAACCCCGGCTGCCTGGGCAATCTCCACCAATGCTTCCACAATACGATACATGCCCCCTTTGGGGTACCAGACGCCATGCGCCAGTTCCGTGTAAGGCATCATCGAAAAAGTGGCTGGCGCTTCAAAAGGACTCAAGCCCATGTACACATCTTGAAACGTAAAAGCCGCTTTTAGACGTGGGTTGTTGAAGTAGTGGGACATATTATTGTAATGTTTCGCCAACGGCCTGATCTGATACAGCAGTGGGATATTTTGCAGGGAAAAAAAGTCGGTGGCAGTGCGGAAATCACGATTCACCAGCTTTTCCATCGCCACGTGATAATGGCGACACCCTTCGTCCAGGTAACGCAGCAGCCCCTGGAAACTGCCCGGTTCAATTTGCTCTAGCTGTTCTTGCAAGTACTTCATGTCCGAGGTCAGTTCCAGGCGGCTGTTGTCATCGAAGACGAGATGATAGGTGGGGTCTACCCGACGTAAATCCACCATCTCTTGCAAGGATGCGCCCAAAGCAGCAAATTCTGCCTCGTAGACCAGCGGCATCACCAATAATGTTGGGCCAGCGTCAAAATGGTGGCCATCACGAACAAAGCGATCACAGCGGCCGCCGGGGCGACTGTTCTTTTCCACCACAGTGACGTGTAGACCTTGTTGTGCCAGGTGAGCGGCCGTAGCGATGCCGCCAATCCCCGCGCCAATCACAATAACCGAGGGTTTGCCCGTTGCATTCATTAGTGCATCTCCTCAAGAAGTGGGCTGGGAATCATTCTCTTCATGTTTTGCCGTGAAGGCTGAATGGTTTGTCGTAGTGCTGCCAGGATTATTTTTAAGCCGACTTTTTTGCTTTTTCGTTCCGGGTAGGCTGGTCGCAGCCAGTAGTTATCTTTTTCAATAGCATCCAGCACCACTTCAAAGCGGGCAATATAGGCATATCCGGCAAGCCGACAGCGCCGGTTTTCTACCCAGGCCAGATAAGCTCGCCCTTGGGCAAAGCAGTTGCGTGCCAACTGCACACGCTGCCGTACCCAGTTGCGATAGGCTTCGTGATCAACATCAGTAGGCAGGCAGTTATGTTGTTTTAGATATTCATGTGGGATGTTGTAGTAGCCAACGGCCGTATCTTCACAAGCATCGCGCAGCATGTGGGTAATATGTGCCCCAGTCACTGCTAGATAGCGAGAATCATCTTGGGGAGACCAGTAATGGTGGCCAATGAAGTAGTGCAGGGCCTCGGTAACGGCCGTTGCCAGGGCGCGAGTATATTCAGTCAATTCTTTCTGAGAAATGAACCGCCCTCTGCGTTCAGCATCGAAGAGCATAACAGCCATCATTTGATTGATATAAGTTCGCAAGCCGCTGTTAGTTGTCTGGTCATTGCCAATTAAATCAGCTACCAACTTCTCTTCTGGGCACAAATCCCTTGGCCAATCTCCCTGAAAGCAATGGGCAATAATCTCTTGCTGCCGCGCCAGAAAAGCCAGGCGTTCTGCGCGGGTTGCCTGACCTTGATCAACCTCATCGTCAACCCAGCGAAAATAAGCGTAAGCCTGGTAGGCATGAGGCACCAACGGGCGATCAACCAGGTAACGTATGGTGAAATAAGTTTGGCTGCTGGCTTCCCGGGTAATTGATTCTGCGAGAGCGGAAGGGGAATAAAAATTTGGCTGAACTTTTGGTTCCTGGAATAAATCTGGTGAAGCATGTTGCTTAGTCAGCCTAATTTGATTAGACGCCAACGAAGACTGGGACATTAATTCTGCCTCCAACAAAAAATGGTTATTGAGTAAAAGCGGGGAAGTTTTTGAGAAAGAAGCTTAATGTACCCGCTTTTACTCAAGTAATCGGCCCAATCGCCTTGTTTTTTTTACAAAAGCATTTTGCCGATTGCATGAAATATGAAAAAGCTATTGTGAAATGATTCACATAGCTGTACGTCAATAACTTATTTTTGTTGCGAGGGCAGATTGGTGACGTAGCATGGGTGATTCTCAGACAGTCAGGAAGGATCAAAAAGAAAAACCTCGCCCCTGCACGCTGTATACAAAGATGGGGCTGTTCGAATTGATGGTGAGGTAAGCGATGAGGTAGTTGGGCGCGATTGCGATATCAACCTGCAAATTAGCGTTGATGGTGGTGTTGGCAACGGCCGTTTGGTGTTTATTGCTTATACATTTCAGCGTGCGTGCTTTTTAGGTGGCAGACTTGGGCTTTTTGTAATGGGTATTTACCAAAACCACCCAAAAATATGATACTATTTAGGCAATTCTACACCTTTATTCTACATTATCCCTCCTGACATAGGTTTTATTTCAATGGGAAGGAGGGAAGAGTCCAGCAAAAGCAAAGTAGCGGAGTGTAGGAGATGTTACGTTGAGCCACGGATCAATTATGGGGCTGGAAGCTTCCCTCTGAGTCACCTCTTTAAAAGCTGTATCTTCTATCCCTTTTGAGCAAATGGAGAATGCGATGAAAAGGAAATTTCTGTACTCTATTCTTTTACTCTTTGCTGGGGCACTGCTAACAAATTGCACTTCATCAACTTCCAAAACCCCAACAAATATACCTGTAACCGCAACTGCCGTACCGACAACATTGCCTTCCTCTGCACCAGACTCTACGCAAGCCAACCAACAAAAAACCATCAGCGTCTGGACCCATACTCTACCTGGAAGTGTGGAAGGCGAGGTAATGGCAATGACCGTGAATGCGTTTGAACAGGTGCAAGACGATTATAAAATAGAATTGGTGCCAATAGGAATTGAAATCTATGCCGACCGGGTCAATGGCAGTGCCGAGTCTGGTAGTTTACCCTGCGTATTGGAATTTGATGGCCCGTATCTGTACAACTTTGCCTGGCCAGGCTATTTACAACCGATTGATCAGTTTGTCTCTCCCGAGCTGAGAGCAGATTTTCTACCTTCAATTATTGCGCAGGGAACCTTCAATGGACAACTTTACAGCTTGGGACAGTTTGACTCCGGGTTGGCGATCTATGGTAATCGTCAGTATCTGATAGAGGCTGGCTTGCGGATACCCACCTTTGATGACCCGTGGAACCTGGCCGAATTTGAGGAAGGTTTGGAAAAATTGACAGCCCTGCCTCAAGTAGAGCATGCTATAGAGATGAAAATTAATTACGGCCGTGGTGAGTATTATACTTACGGTTTTTCCCCTATCCTGCAATCATTTGGCGGCGATTTGATCGATCGACAAACCTACCAACAGGCTAGTGGTGTATTGGATGGCCCCCAGTCCGTTGCCGCAATGCAGCACTTTCAAAGCTGGTTTGCAAACGGTTGGGCCAGCCAACCCACGGTGGATGACGAATTTTACGTGTCTAAAACAGTAGCACTGTCCTGGGTGGGGCACTGGATGTACAATCCACATGCAGAAGGCTTGGGAGAAGACCTGGTTCTGCTGCCGATGCCTGATTTTGGGGCTGGACCTAAGACTGGGATGGGTTCTTGGAACTGGGGCATAACCAGCAACTGCCCAGACCCAGCTGGCGCCTGGGCTTTTATCGAGTACTTGCTTTCCCCAGAAGAAATTCTGCGGATGACAGACGCTAATGGTGCCGTGCCGTCCCGACAGTCAGCTCTGGCACAGTCCGAGCTGTATGGTGAATCAGGCCCCCTGCACCTATTCGTACAGCAGCTCGAAAGCGACCGAGCTGTCCCCCGTCCCATTACACCGGCATATGCCACAATCTCCACGGCATTTGCCCAAGCTGTAGAAAATATTGTTAACGGGGCAGATGTCCAAGCAGAGTTAACCCAGGCCGCACAAAAAATCGATCAGGATATCAGGGACCACCAGGGCTATTTGATTAAATAAAGCAGCACACCTCTCTGGGAGGTTACAGTGAAAATATCGGGCATCAGGTCTAAATTGCTTCTTGCCTTTGTCTTAATTCTCATCACAATTACCGTACTGAACGTCGGATTGGCAATTTATTTGATCAATCTGCAGAGTGAACGGGAAGCATTTACCAGCCTGAATCAACAAACCCTCTTGTTACAGAATGAGTTACAAGAAACAACAATCAACCTGCGCGCCATTGCTGAAAAGACGGCTGGTGGACCCGATAACTTGAGTGATCTAGCCACCATATATGCCCAAATACAACAAATAACAAACAGTCCTGGGCAAGCAGCAGCCTTTGAGCGGGGGCTGGCCTTCAACAAAGTCATTTCACTGAATCGCCTCCAGAGCATCCTACAGACGGCCCATTTTTCCAGCGCTGCTGTTTATATAGACAATGAGCTAAGTCATTACGTAACAGACGCTGAGGCGGGAATGCGCCTGGTTCAGGCTAACCGAATGGTGCTGATTAAGACAGGTCAAAATCAAGCCGGTGAGCTGGAGTTTGACAATTGGCCCAATTGGCTGGAAGGTGACCTGGCTCCATTAATCACTTCCCAAATAACCCTGGTTGACCAGCCGACCATCTCTTTCGACTTTTCCCCAGAGCAGATGGTGGTTTTACAAATTGTCATCCCGATACAGGCGGTTACGCAGCCCGTCATGAGAAATAATATAATTGAAGGTTCTCCTGAGGGGATTCTGGTAAACGATCTGGCCATCGCTGCACCGGATACGTTGAATCAGAGTACTCCAGGTCAAAACAAACCAATTATCATTGGTGCCGTTGTATTTAAGAAAGTTTTTGACCAAGCATTTTTGGAAGAAATTGCCCAAAAAACGGGTCTGCTGCCGGGTCTTTACTCACCAGATGGGATGCGCCAAGTCCAAATAGTAGGTATGAAATTGGACCTGGCCAATTTGGCGCACTGGATAAGTGAGGATGAAGCAATAATTGACCAACAAATGTGGCAACGCACGCTTGAAGTAGACCAGGAGCCTTATTATCAAACCCTGGCGTTGTGGCAATTTGAGGAAGAACCCCGGCTAATTATCAGCTTTGCTCAGTCGGGGGCGAGTGCTGCCCAGAAAGTGCGCGAAACTGTCGCTGGTTTGATAGGTATTGCTGGTTTAGTATTGATTGTTGGTGGGGCATTGGGTTATGTATTGTTTGACCGACTGGTCAAACCAATTGAGACATTAACAGACCTGGTTTCCCATGTTGATTTGACTCCGCAAACTGAGGATCCGGACCTGATAGTGCCAGCTACTTATTCAGACAAGCTGATAGAGATAGACCTCCAAGCTGATGCTGAAGTTCAACAACTGGCCACCGCTTTTAACGCCATGATTAGGCAGCTTCGCCAATCCTTTGCAACCTTGGAAGAGCGGGTAGCCAGTCGAACTGTCGAATTGGAAGCGGCCAACAATGAACTTGAAGCGTTTGCCTATTCCGTTTCCCATGACCTGCGCGCTCCCCTGCGCCATATCGATGGCTTTCTTCAATTGCTGCAGCAGCAAATGGATGGCGCGCTTGATGAGCGCAGCCAACACTATATAGATACCATTTCCGATTCGGCCGACCGCATGGGCCAATTGATTGATGACCTGCTTTCTTTTTCCCGGATGGGACGTAATGAGTTATCCAAAAGGCCGGTCGACCTGAACGAAATAGTACAAGTAATCATCCAGGAATTTGAGCAAGAAACGGAAGGGCGAATCATCCATTGGCATATCGCCGATCTACCAACTGTTACCTGTGATCGGGCCATGTTGCGGTTGGTGCTGGTTAATCTTCTCTCCAATGCCCTGAAGTTCACAAGGGAATGTACACCAGCGATCATCGAAATTGGCTGTCATAGGGATGAAAAGGAGACCATTCTTTTTATCCGCGACAATGGTGTTGGCTTTGATATGGCTTATATCGATAAACTCTTTGGCGTCTTTCAACGTTTGCACCACGTCGATGAATTTGAAGGTACGGGGATTGGTCTGGCCAATGTGCGCCGGATTATCAATCGGCATGGTGGTTGTACCTGGGCTGAAGGACAGGTTGACCAAGGTGCCACCTTTTATTTTTCGCTCCCTAGGTCCAGTCGGGAAGCTATATTAACGCGGGGCAACCACAATGGTAGAGAGTAATTAAATAGGGATAACGTTTTATATTTCGCTGCCGAACAAAATTTAAGGATACTTGATTTAGATTCATGAAAGGAGGCCTAAAATGATTGATCAAGAACGAGAAATGAGCATGGGGTTTACTCAGGAAGTCTTACCGGAATGTCATCATGTGTGTTTGATCTATGATAATGAGGAACAACGTCGAAAAATCGTTTCCGAATATCTGGCCGCTGGCCTGAAACAGGGCGAATTCGTCGGCTATTTCGCTGATGCGACCCCACGGGAAGATGTTCTCGCCTGGCTTTCGGAAACTGGGGCAGACTTCCTAAAAGCCGAAGAAGCTGGTGCTTTCAGTGTCATCAAAGCCGAGGATGCTTATTGTCCGAGCGGACGCTTTGTGCCCCAAGAGGTTATAGACAACGTGGTGGCTCGCTTCACGATGCTTAAACAGACAAGCTACACTGGCTCGCGCGTCACGGGTGAAATGAACTGGGTGCTTAGGGACATTCCGGACGCTGACCGTTTGTTGGAATATGAAGTTGGTCTCAATATGATTAAAGACCCTTTTCCCCACGTCGGCATGTGCCAATATGATGCCCGCCTTTTTGATGGAGCAACATTATTCAAAGTTCTCCAAGTGCATCCTTACATGATTGCTCAGGGGAAGATAGTCAGGAATCCGTATTACATCAAGCCAGAGGAATTCCTGGCAACACTTTGAGCAAATGCTTGTACAATTTATGATAGAGTGAGTTATGAATGAAGCGGAACGCTGGCAGGATAGTTTGAACCAGGATTGGCAGCATGTGGACGCCCGGGTTCTGGGGCAATTACTGGCAGCGCAAAACCTCCTTTTTGTTTTGCCTGATGAAGCGCGGATAGCTGAGTTTTTTTCTGAGGCACTAAGTAACGTGCCTGGCGTGGCCTCTTGCTTTGTTTGTGTGGGAAAAACTGCACCAGTCGACGCTGGTGGTGAAGCTTGCAGCGAGTGTCTGGCTATACACAAAAAGGAGGGGGAAATGTTGGTGATGCCCCCCAACTTTTCTTGCGGCTGGGCTGTCCGGCAGGATCGGCGGGTTATTCCCCTGAACACAGCGGAGCATACCTTCGGTTTTTTCATTTTTCGCATTGATTCAAAAGACGTTTTTGAGCCTTATTTGCCCTTTCTAAAAAATCTAGCTAACTATGTGGCGCTTTCTTTGGAAAACAGGATGCAAAAACTTCTTTTGGAGAAGGCTCGTTACAAGTTGGAGGACAGGGTTAAAAAACGTACCGAAGAGCTAAAACAAATGAATGAACGTTTCTCCCTGGCTACCCGCGCTGCCAGCCTGGGAGTTTGGGACTGGGATCTGCAAAAAAACGAACTGGTCTGGGATGACAGAATGTATGAACTGTACGGCGTCAAAAAGGAAGACTTTGCCGGTGCATATGAGGCCTGGTTGCAAGGCGTGCATCCCGATGACCGTGCTTTCAGTGATGAAATCTCGAAACAGGCGCGGCGGGGGGAACGGCCGTACGACACCGAGTTCCGTGTAGTCTGGCCCGACAACAGCATCCATTACCTCAAAGCATACGGCCAAGTTGTACGCGACGAGGATGGCCAACCCTTGCGCATGACCGGCATCAACTATGACATCACTGAACGCAAATTAGCTGAAGTAAAACTTCGCGAAAGCGAGACCCGCTTCCGCACCTTTGTGGATCACGCGGCCGATGCCTTTTTCCTGCATGGCGAAGGAGGAACCATCCTGGACGTGAATCGCCAGGCCTGCGAAAGCTTGGGCTACAGCCGCCAGGAACTGATGGAGAAGACTCCTTATGATTTTGATGCCCATAATACCCCCTCCTTCATCGACCAGATGGGAGCGCGGCTGGCTGCCGGAGAAGCGGTCGGATTCGACACTTGGCACCGCCGGAAGGATGGAAGCGTATTCCCGGTTGAGGTCCGCACCCGACCGCTCCGACAAGGCGAACACAACTTAGCAGTCTCTTTTGCTCGCGACATCACCGAGCGCAAACAATTGGTAGAAGCGTTGGCTGCGCAAGAGAGAGAGTTCCGCACCTTGGCCGAGAACAGCCCGGACAATATCGCCCGGTACGATGTCAACTGCCGGACCATCTATGTCAATCCTATTATGGAAAAGACCTTGGGACTTCCGGCGTCCGAAATGCTCGGCCCAACCCCCGCAGAAGCGGCCCTCATTGACGAGTTCCGCGAATACCAGGAAATGGTTGCCCAGGTTCTCGAAACCGGAAAAGATGCAGAGATGGACATCGTCATGCCAGACAAGGGAGAAGGCATGCGCTTTCATAATATACGCTTTGTCGCCGAACGTGGGGCAGATGGCGCGATTACCGGGGTTTTGGCCATAGGACGTGACGTCACCGAACGTAAGCAAGCGGAAGAAGAAATTCAGAAAATGAACCAGGAACTCGAAAAGCGGGTTGTTGAGCGCACCATTCAATTGGAAGCGGCCAACAAGGAGCTTGAAGCCTTCGCTTATTCGGTCTCACATGATTTGCGCGCCCCGCTACGCCACATTGATGGATTTCTTGAACTACTGCAAAAAAGGGCTGCAGGGGCACTGGATGAACGCAGCCAACACTATATGGATACCATTTCGGATGCGTCCAAACGCATGGGCACGTTAATTGACGATCTGCTCGCCTTTTCCCGGATGGGACGGTGTGAGATGGCGCAGAAGCCTGTTGAGTTAGGCGTTCTGGTGCAAGAAGTAATCCGAGAGTATGAACTGGAAACACAGGATCGGCTTATCCAGTGGCGTATCTCGGATTTGCCCACCGTCACCGGTGACCTGGCTATGCTGCGGGCTGTGTTTGCTAATCTCATTGCCAACGCCTTGAAATTTACCCGCCACCGGCAGCCGGCGGAAATTGAAATCGGTTGTTTGCCCAATCAGAACCAAGAAACGATTGTCTTTATCCGTGATAATGGCGCCGGCTTTGACATGGCCTATGCCGACAAACTTTTTGGCGTCTTTCAGCGTTTACACCGGGTCGATGAATTTGAAGGCAGCGGAATCGGTCTGGCTAACGTGCGCCGGATTATTAGCCGGCATGGCGGCCAAACCTGGGCTGAAGGGCAAATTGATCAGGGAG
>JBNKLQ010000045.1:0-29826 GCA_050292445.1 Promineifilaceae bacterium (SeqCode)
GTCGTTGGCCAAAACGTCGAATGAGGTTGTGCTACTATCTTCGGCCACGGTTGGGTTGTCATCGTTGGCGGTTGGGGCATCATTTACGGCCGTTACGTCGATGGTCACTGTAGCGGTGTCACTGCCGCCGTTCCCATCGCTGATGGTGTAGGTGAAGGTTTCGGTGCCGAAGAAGTTGAGGGCTGGCGTGTAATCGATTTGGTTGGCGTTGAGTACGGCCGTTCCGCCATTATTAGGAGTTCCGATGGCAGCAATAGAAAGCGTGTCGCCGGTATCTGGGTCGGTGTCGTTGGCTAAAACATCGAATAAAGTGGTGCCGCTGTCTTCGACGATGGTCTTGTTGTCATCATTAGCGGTAGGGGCTGCATTGCTGCTGGTTGTAAATGTCCATTGTTCGGACCATGTGCTGTCGTCAGCATTATGGGCAATCACAATCCAGTAGTACGTATCCACTGCCAATGGGGTGCTTGGTGTAAAGGATGTATCAGTAATGCCTGTGGGGTTAAGTTCCAGGGAACCCATGTCGGCATTGTTGTCGATTCGCAGCTCATAGCTATCGGCATTAGCGGAGGCTTCCCAGGAAAAGGTGGGTGTCTGTGAGACAGTTGAGCCACTTAAGGGTGCTGTTTGCACAGGAATATCCGGTGAAGCTATGGCCCCTGCACCAAGCAGAATGCCTTCATAGGATGCTGTACCAATGTCGTAATTAGTTCCGTTTGGCGTAAAAAGAATCACCTGTTCGCTAGACAGGGACTCGGTATTGTAGGAGAATTTCGTGCCATCTGAACCGTTACTATTTTCCAAACCAACAGTTGCAGAATCGCCATTGGTGCGTGAATTCGACCCGACCAGGTAACGATACTGAAATTGAATATTGTCGCTGCCCTCATAAAGGATGACAGAGAAGGTCCCTATGGGTGTTGGATCCCCCCAAAAGCCAACGTTCGTAAATTGCACAACAAGTTTTCGGTTTGGCGCCGTACCTAAGGTTTGGTAATAAACATACTGACCTGAGTTTTTGTAGACTGTCAGGTCATCCCAAAATGGGGCAATGTAGTTGTCTGGATTGCGTGAGTGATTGATATCGTCATTGGAATAATCTGTCAGATCAGTATCATCGAAAGCAATGTATCCATTTGAGGAAACGTAAAATTCGCTGTAGGTATTACCAAAAAAGGTGAAATTAAATCCAATGGGTAACGCTGCTGAACCGACATCATCGCCATTTACGCCGGTGTCGATGCCTTGATAGTATGTTTCTGGTGGCAGGTCTGCACGGGCGGCAGGTACGGCCGTATAAGCAAACGTCAGTGTCAGAAGAAAGATAATTAAAAGCGGTTTTAAATATATGAGGACTACTTTTTTACATGCATTCATGACATCCCCTGAAAAACTTCCTATACAAAAATACTTCCTATACAACTCATAATAAATTAACTCTTAAGGGCGATCTTAAGATTGGTCGCTTGCAGAAATTGTTACATGGAAAGATTTTGAATCTAAAGTACTATCTTTTTCATATTGGTGGGCTTCTTCTTGACCGAAGAAAGCAAAAGACCCTTTGCATTACAATTTCTTGCAGTGCAAAGGGTCTTGATTTTTTTGAAGGTGTTTCACCACCTATTTTGTTGTAGCGAGCCTGGTTTACGGTTTCGCAACTATTGGCAAATAAATGTACGTGAAAGGCAAAGCGCCGTATTCTACTGCACCGATGTCGCAAACGGCCGTTTCATCACCATCACCATCAAACGGCCGTGTTGCTCCACGTTGATCTGTCGCCGGGCAATTAGTGTTATCCCCGGCATCAATGGCCGGACTTCCGGTTAGAAGCGCATGCGTCATGGTTGCCCCGCCATTGTCGGCCAACGAACCCAACAAGGGGTTTGTATTTGTAATGTCCCCAGTGCTGCCTAAACCACAATCGTTTTTATCCTCCAAGCTGAAATAAGTTGAGGCTAGCGCTACGTTGCAATTTTCTGAGCCATTGCTGGCAATGAGGGTATTTGTTATGGAGAGCGTAGTGAAATTAGAGCGATAGATACCGGCACCACTTGGGGCATCATTTTCTGTTAAGGTCACATTTTGCAGAAAAGCGCCGTTGTTGGCTTCACTCCAAATGCCACCCCCTTGCTGCGACGCCGTATTGCTGCTTACCGTCGAGTTGATACTGTCTAGTTGGCCGTAGTTTAGGATGCCACCGCCAGTCGCGGCCGAATTGCTATAAATTGTGGAGGCAGTGACAAGGGATGTTGAGTTAAGATCAATCAATATTCCACCGCCTTCTGTTATGGCATTATTGTACGAGACGGTGGAATTTTGCATATTTAGGAAGCTGGAATTGTAAAGACCAATTCCTGCTGCTTCATTGGCCTGATTATTTTGAATGGTGCTTGCCGTCACGGTAAAAATAGTCCCATCCACATAGATACCACCCCCTGTTTGCGCCAGATTACCAGTGATATCGCTGTCTTCTATTGAAAGTGGCATTATGCTGTAGATACCCCCACCCATTGTGTTGGCTACATTGCCTGAAATAACCGTGTTGTTTAATAGCAATTCACCATCTTTGTAGTAAATTCCTCCGCCAACACCAGCACTGTTGCTAAAAACGGTTGAGTTTTTAATATCCACAACACCATCAAGTACATAGATACCACCACCAGTGGCAAATCCTGCAACGGCCGTATTATCGTGAATTGTGCTGCTGATTACATGGAAATTACCAAGATAATTGGCAATGCCGCCACCGCTACTGGAATTTGTTTTATTCGCGTAGATGGCGCTATTGGTAACTGTGATAGTGCCAAAATTGAGCACACCCCCGCCGTCAAGATATACACTGTTGCTATAGATGCTGACACTTTCTAGGGTTGCTTTGCCTGATGAGGTGTTATCTACAGCGGCCCCACCATAAGAATAATTTCGGTAGAAATGGGTACCTTCCACAAAGAGAGTGCCCTGATTGAGGATGGTTCCGCCACCGCCAACGACCGTACTATTAAATGCAATATCGCCTCCAGTGACAATTGCGTTTCCTTCATTGAAAATACCATGCCCTGAAGGGCTGGAATTAGTTAAAATATCTGTATTGCTTAGCTGCAACGATCCGGCATTGTAAATGCCTCCACCGCCACTGGGACCACCGAGAAGGGAGTCAAAGGATTGATTATTTAAAACAATGGCGTCTGAAATAAGAAGGCTGGCCCCCGGAAGGGCATTATAAATTCCCCCGCCTTGCGGGTCCGCCACATCTGAATCTATTTCAAATCCGCCATTCTGTATGGTGAGATTGCTCATTGAAACAGTTAAATTGGTTGTGCCTGTAATATGGAAAACCCGGTCGAGTGACGAGCCGTCAACAATTGTTGTTGCGGCACCTGCTCCGTTAATCGTGAGATCATCAAGAATATCAATATCACCGGAAGCACTGGCATCTTCTTCTCGTCCAGCAATTGTTAGAGCATAGACGTTGGCTGGCAGGGAGATAATATCGCTGCCGGTTAGTGCGTTGGCTTCCATTACGGCCGCCCGCAATGTACACACGCCACCGGCCGTTTCACACACACTATCCCCGGGATTAGCGTCTACTGCATCTGTTGTGCTATTGACAGTGAAGGTTGCGTTGGGGCTGGCCTTAATTTGTAGTGTCGTCATAAAAAGTAAAAGCAATGCGACTGGTATTATTGTGGCTAAAAATAGGCGCAAATATTTCATTGAACTCTCCTTAGTTACGTTGATGGTTGATTGGAAAAAGGTTGGCCAAACGGCCGTGTCTCTTCAAACTGGCAAAAACGCCGGACACAGGGGGAAATTATAAAGGCCGAGCCCAACCGGCACAATTGACATTCCTCATGTTTCAGGATCGGTTTGGGATCGATTGGTTTGTATACTGCAAAATGGTTGACGCCAACGGCCGTTCCATAGACAATGTGCCCAGGCGACAACCCAATATTTAGGAGGTGGCTTTATGCGTGGACCCTGGCAACAGCGCAGCAGTCTGTGGCAAGCAGATATTGCTTCCATTGTGCTGCTTATTGTGTTTGTCCTGGCTATCTTTGGCCTGGAAGCGTGGCTTCAACCCCAATTTACGCCCACAACGCTTGTGTTATCTGGCATTCTTATCACCCTGGTACCAGCCATTGTGTGGCTGGCTTTTTTTTATCGGCGCGATCGGTTGGAGCCTGAACCAAAGCACTTAATCATGCAAATGGTGATTTTAGGCGGCCTTCTGGCCAGTGCCGTTGGTATTCCTGTGGTGGACGGCTTGTTTGCCGTGGCCAGCTGGTTAAGCGACAGTCCCACCTGGGCACAACTGCTGGGTGGCTTTTTGATTGTGGGCATGACCCAAGAATTCCTGAAATATGCGGCCGTTCGCTTTTCCGTTTATTACGCAGCTGATTTTGACGAAGCGATTGATGGCATCATTTACACAACGGCCGTTGCCGTCGGTTTTGCCGCCGTACTCAACATTAACTTTGTGGTTAGTTCGGGTGGGGTAGATTTAGGCTCTGGGGCGATTCGTATTGTGCTCACCACATTGGCGCAGGCCAGTTTTGCTGGGGTGGTTGGCTACTTTCTGGGGCGGATGAAGTTTGAGAAACGGCCGCTTTGGTGGATGCCCCTCGGACTAACCATTGCTGCTGCGCTCAACAGCCTTTTTTACTTCCTGCGTGGTACCTTGAGCCAGGGGGGCTTGGGTACCGTCAATAGTTGGGTGGGCCTGGTTTTGGCTGCGGCGCTGGCTGGTGGGATCACCTGGTTCCTCTCCCGTTCCATCCAGCATGATCTGGTTGTGCATGGAGGTGATTGATATGACGCCTGTCACTGTTCCTCAAACTGATTTAGCCCATGAGCGGCGTTCGGCCTTCATAACCATCCTTTTGGTCGTGGTGGCATTGCTGCTGGGCTGGTGGGTGAAAACGGCCGTACAAAACGCTACCCGGACTGTTGAACTAGGTGGTTACATCGCTGCCGTACCCGAAGGCTGGCTGGTGCAAGAAGGGGCTGGCGATCTTGTCTTTATTGCCCGAAATTCGCAGGCATTAGATGAACTTTACCGTTTAAGCCGACTGCCTGCCGCAGCCGATTTGGCTGTTGTCGCCGAAAATCGCAACCTGGCTCGTGCCCAACTGGATGACACTTTCCGTGTGTTGGAAGCATCCTCCATTGTTTTTGCTGGACAAGATGCCTACAAAGTTAGCTTTGCCCGCGCCGATGTCGATTCACCAAGTTTGCCTAATGTCATCGAGGGGATGGATTACTACTTTGCCCAGGATGACCAGGTAATGGTTTTGTCCCTGGAGGCAAAGGCCGCAACTTTTGCCGATGCCGTGCCCGCTTTTCAACGATTTGTTCAATCAGTTTCCTACAATGCAGGAGAGTAAGGAATGAAACGAAGCCAAAACTCCCCTTTTCAATTGCTCTTTTTGCTGCTATTGCTCTTTGCGTTTACCTCGATGGCTTGCCAGCTGGGGGCGGCGCTGGAAGCTACTCCCACGCCCCGGGCGCGGGAAGATAATGACGAAGGTGACGAACCAACGCCCACCGCAGAACCGGAAACACCGCCTGTGGCTACAGAACCAGCACCGGAACCGGATGAGGATACCAACAACACCATTGGTGAAGCGGCTCCCATCGAACGGTTGCAAGCGGCGACCGTACAAATTTTTGCCAAGCAGGTGATAAACGGCCGTCTCCAAACCATCTGGACTGGCTCCGGCACTATCCTTTCACCGGATGGTGTCATTTTGACCAATGCCCATGTGGCTGCTCCTACCTCGCCCGGATTGGCTACCCTTTACAACGATCCAGAATTGCTCTTCGGCGAGGAACCGGATCAGCTCGTTGTGGCTCTTAGCAAATCGGCTGATCAGCCACCATCTGAAGCCTATGTGGCTGAACTGGCCGCTGCAGATGGCTCACTTGATCTGGCCGTCATTAAAATTACGGCCGATTTAGACGGCAAAGAACTAGACACCAGTGCGCTCAATTTACCCTTTGTGGAAGTGGGCGACTCAGACACCATCCAGCTGGGCGCAGAAATCCGCATCCTTGGCTACCCTGGAGCCGGCGGCGAAACCATCACTTTTACCCGAGGCAACGTAGCCGGTTTTGAGAACCAAAATCGGGTGGGCAATCGCGCCTGGATCAAAACGGATGCCACAATTTCGCCTGGCAACTCGGGTGGGCTGGGTGTAAACGCTGCCGGACAGATCATTGGCGTGCCCTCATTTGGGCAAGAGGCCATTGGCGGAGCCATTAATCGGCTGCGGGCCATCAATTATGCGTTGCCCCTGTTGGAAGCCGCCGAGGCCAACAGCAGCTACAAGAGCCCGTTTGTTGTAGCCGTTACGGGTCAGGAAACATTCACCCACATTACTTGGGCAGATGATTACAGTGATGATGACCAGTGTGCCATTGGGCCAAGAGATAATTATCCCAGCAATACCACTTTTGCCGTGGCTATTTTTGAATATAGTGGTTTGGTAGATGGGGAGCAGGTGTTAGTGGCCTGGTGGCTAGATGATGAAATCCTGAGCACCTCGGTATTTGAGTGGCGTGAGGGTGAATCTGGTGACTGTACACCGTTTTACTTCCACAACTATGGTGATCCGATTCCAAACGGGAATTATGCCGTAGAAATTTATGTTGGTGGCGAGTTGGAGTTTGTGGGTGTGGCGGAAACGGCCGTTGGCACCACCACCGCCAGTAGCTCAAACAACACAACCAACACTGGCAGCAAAGATGGCGTTCAGGTGGAAGGCGAAATTCTGGATGCCGACAGCGGTAAACCGCTCAGCGGAGCCGTCATCTTTATCTTGCAACCTGGCACCGATTTGGATGCCTGGTTGGACAATCCAACCGACGCTGACGTGTACGCCTTTGCCGAGACTGACCAGAAAGGGTATTTTTTCTTGCCCCAACCGTTGCAGCGCGGCGTGGAATATCCAGGCGTGGCTGGGATGACTGGCTACCGCAACAACGAAGGCTTCCTGGAATTCTCTGCCGACGATCCTGATAAGTTGTTCCTCACGTTGGAGTTAAGTAAGTAGTTTGCGAGTGGTGAGTGAGCCAGTTTTTCTGTTCACTCGCCTACTCGCAACCCCCTTCAATTGCAACCCCTTCTTCAAAGTGACGTATAATCAAACGTATCATTAAAGTAAACCGAAAAAACGTTTTGGAAAAGTTAACAGTCAAAACGGTTTGCATTCAGGAGAAAAGAAAGCTCAAATGAGACCTTCCATTTTCGAAAACTGTCTTTTCTCCACTGATCAGTAACTAAATATTATTAGGAGAACTTATGCGTATCATTTTATATTTGGGGAAGGGAGGTGTTGGCAAGACAACGGTGGCGGCGGCAACGGCCGTTCGCAGTGCGGAGTTAGGCTACAAAACATTGGTTGCCAGCACCGACATCGCTCACAGTCTGGCCGATTCGCTCAATGTACCATTAGCTGCCACACCTATGGAAGTGGCACCCAACTTGTGGGCGCAAGAGATCAGCGTCGTGGCCGATATTCACAATTATTGGGGCACGCTGCAAGAATTTGTCTCTGGCATGTTTCGGGATGGCAACAGGGTCAACAACGTGGTTGCCGATGAGTTGTCGGCTTTTCCCGGTATGGATGAGATTGTTAGCCTGCTGCACATCAACAAGCAGGCCAAAGAGCGTAACTTCGACCGGGTTATCATCGACGCGGCTCCGACTGGAGAAACCATTCGGCTGCTCACCATGCCCGACACGTTTCGCTGGTATGCTGGCCATTTGAGCCGGGGTCGCAGTGGGGTGGTGAAGGCATTACGGCCGTTTGCCGGACGCCTGCTGCAAGGCCCAGCCGAAGTGCTGGAAGCTCTGGAAAAATTAGACAAGGCCACGGGCGAACTGCGCGAAACCCTCAGCAATCCAGAAATTAGCAGCTACCGTGTGGTGCTGCAACCGGAAAAAATGGTTGTGCGTGAGGCCGAACGAGCCGTGAGCTATCTGGGGTTGTTCAATTACCCAGTAGACAGCATCGTCATCAACCGTATCTTGCCCGACTCAGAAACCGAAGGACCGTTTTATGCCCAGCGCCGCGAGCTGCAAGCCAAATATTTAAAAATGATTGAGAATAACTTCAAGCCTCTGCCCCTATGGCGCGCACCGTACTATGCTCATGAAGTTGTTGGAGTGGAAGCGCTCTCGCAGTTGGCTAATGATTGTTTTGGTGACTCCGATCCGGGCGACATCTTTTATCGTGGGGCTTTGCAGGAGATTATGGAGCAGGAAGACGGCCGTTACCTCCTTCGCCTACCCATGCCTTTTGTAACTGGTGGCGATGTGAAATTGCGCAAACGGGGCGATGAAATGTTCATCACTATTGGCAACTTCAAGCGCGAGATGATCTTGCCCACCGTCCTAGCCAAGCGGCGCGCCGGTGGCGGCACGCTGCAAGATGGCGTTCTGGAAATCACCTTCCTGCCGCCGGAGCCTGTGACGGCAGTGGTTTAAACAACTTGTGTGTGAAAGGTTTTGGAAATAAAAAAGGCGTCCGCTGGAACAAATTTCCACGGACGCCTTTTTGTTATTTCAAACTTCTTGTTTGGAGGTGCGACATTAAATTTAGTTTGCTTTGTGTAGAGAATGTGTAGGTCTCATAAAAGCCAGTTAAAAACCCTTAATTACTGCAACTCACCTCTACCGAGTGCGTAAAGTGGGCACATCGACTGATTCCAGGCCATCATTTTGCCCCAGCTTATTCACGTCTACGGCAGATCGTTTGGGAGTCAGATACCATGATAAGGAGAGTGAGAGATGTCAAAAGAATCTGTACTAAAGGTTGAAGAAACACGCAAGCTTCAGCGCAGCCAGGCGCTGCCTGCTTATGGTGTTATTGCCATTGGCGTTGCCTTGTTGGTAAGCAATTTGTTTGGCTTTCAGCTGATTGAGGTGTTGTGGCCTGGCTTTGTGCTGGCTCCTGGCTTGATGCTGCTGTGGCCCGCTTACAATGCTATGCCGGAGCGCCCCAGTCGGGTTGGCTTTTTGGCTGTTCCCGGTGCGATGCTGCTTACGGTGGGTACGCTGCTGTTTATAATGAACCTGACCAATCATTTTGAAGCGTGGGCCTACAGCTGGCCACTGGTTATTGCTTCCGTCGCCTGGGGCCTCATGTACATGCGACGGCACGAACCGGAACATCGCGTGCATCATAATGGCTACAATTTCATGCGGCTGATGGTGCTGCTGGCGATGGGCCTGGCCGTTTTCTTTGAGTTAATTATTTTTGGCAGCTTTAATCCGCTGCTGCCGCTGGGCGTGATCGCTTTTGGTGTTTATCTGTTGATGAAAGAGCGACGAGCCAGTAAGCAGTAACCGGTATTTAGTAAACAGTTATCAGTAAATTAGTAAATAAAGGAGCATTTTTAGATGGCTAAGAAAAAAGAAGAACAAACAGAAGAAGTTGAGATGGCAGAAGAAGTTGTTATCAATGAAGAGGATTTGGCCGATGAAGGCGAATCCTGGACAGAAGAATTTGTGGCTGCTGGTGAGGATTTGGTGAACATGGTGAAGGAACTGGTGCATGAAACGGCCGTTCGCCGCGTGGTCATCAAGAACGAAGAGCGCAAAATTCACCTCTCCGTGCCGCTGGCTGTGGGTGTACCGGGGATTGTCTTCGGGATTTTGTGGGCACCGTTTATTGCCGCCCTAAGCTTGGTAGCTGCACTAATGGTGGACTGCACCATTACCGTGGAGCGCGTGGCCGAAAAAGAACCAACCGCAGTTACCGAGTAGGGGTTTAACCGTAGTACCAAAACCTGACAGGTTTGCAGCAGAATTTAGCTAAAAATGGTTCTTTGCCCTGCAAGATTGGCTTGATTTCAGGCTCGTTTTGAAAACCTGTCAGGTTTTTCCCTCTCCGCGTTTTCTGCGGTTTTCATTACCGCATGTGGCTCCCCAGCGTAACAATTTCCTGGCGTAACATGTCAATTTCTTGGGCCGATTTTTCATCCTGAAACAGTTTCCAATGATGTTTGGCGTACGCCAGCTGGCTGCACTGTAAGAAGAAATGAGCCGCTCGCCGATTGGCCCGAATCCCTTGCTCCAAGAAAGTTTGTATGAGGTAGTAAGTGCGTTTTCGGCCAGAGCTGGCTCTGAGGAACTGGTGGGCGGTAAGCGTGCCCAAGGCGACTTCTTCAGCAAGATATTGGCGCAGCCAGCGCCGCTCTTGCAGCACCGCCCAAAGAATGATGCCCAAAACCAACACAACGCCGCCCCAATCAAACAGCAGCGCCAGCAAAATAAAAACATCCCCCAATGTGACGGTGAAATTGTGCAGAAAATGGAGGAAAACGGCCGTTGCCCAGCCCAAGAGCGGTAGGCCAATCTGAATGCTCCGGTTGGTTGAAAGCCGGGCAATGGCGATGCTCAATCCGGCAAAGCTGCTGAACAAGGCGTGATTCAGCCCAAAGACAAGCGCCCGCAAAACAATGTTGATGCCCCAGGCTTCAACACCCCCCTGGTTAAACGTATCCACAAAGTAGAAAACGTTTTCTACCATCGCAAAGCCCATCCCCACGATTGCCCCGTAAATGATGCCGTCCAGCGGGCTGTCGATTTCGCTGCGCCAAAAAATGAAGATGGCCAGCAGCGCTATCCCTTTAATCGATTCTTCCACGGGGGGGCCAATTAGCCAGGGTGCTGTTGCCATGCCCAAATCGTTGCCTAACAGCGCCAACAATGGGGCACTCAACAACCTGTTGAAAAAGAGGGCGATAAAAATGCCAGGAACCGCTCCCCACAAAAAAGCAGCGACTAGCAGCCACCAGGGTTCCTTTTCATATCGATCCACCCAGTAAATGATGCCTATGTACAGCACGGTTGGCACCGCAGCAGCAAGGATGGAAAGGAGGAGAATGGCCAGATCACTCATTGATTACAAGATCAACATCGCATCGCCAAACGAGAAGAAGCGATATTTTTCGGCAACGGCCGTTTCATAAGCGCGCAGCATAAACTCACGCTCGGCAAAAGCGGAAACCAGCATGAGCAGACTAGAGTGGGGCAGGTGAAAATTGGTGATCATGGCATCCACGGCGCGGAATTTGTAGCCAGGGTAGATGAACAGGTCGGTGGAAGCGGTAAAGGCGGCGACGGGCTTCCAGGGGCAAAAGCTGCTCGTTTCGCCGCTGGCGTCACGCTGGCTGATGGTTTGCAGCGTGCCATTAATGCCTGCGGAACGCAGTGCGGCCGTTTCCAAGGTGCGAACCGAAGTTGTGCCCACGGCAATTAGTCGGCCACCGGCCAGTTTCGCTTCATTGATTCGCTTGGCGCTTTCTGGCGTCAGGCTGGCCCATTCACTGTGAATGGTGTGCTGCTCCACTTGCGCGGCTTCGACCGGTTTGAAGGTATCCAGCCCCACGTGCAGCGTCACCGTTTCAAAGATGACCCCCTTATCGCGCAGCGCCAACAACAAGTCACCTGTGAAGTGCAGCCCGGCCGTAGGTGCCGCCGCCGAACCACTTGGGCGAGAGTAAACGGTTTGGTACCGGTTTGGCTCATCCAGTTCTTCGTGGATGTAAGGCGGCAGCGGTGTGTGGCCGATGATTTCCAGCCAGTCATCGAGTGGTTGGTTAAAACTAAGTTCACGTTGGGGGCCGTCGAGTACGGCCGTCACCGTGGCTGCCAGTTCCGTTTCTTCCCCAGCCTGACCCAGGAGATGAATTTTACTACCTTCGTTCAGCCGCTTGCCCCCGACCATCGCCTGCCAATGGCCGTTTTCTTGCTGGCTCAGAAGTAAGAGTTCCACTTTGCCGCCAGTGGGTTTACGGCCGTACAGTCGGGCGGGAATGACGCGGCTGTTGTTGGCCACCAAAATGTCGCCTGGCTGAAAATAGTCGAGAATATCTTTGAAGGTTTTATGGGAGATGGTTTGGTCTTCTCGGTTTAGAACCATCAATCGGGAGGCATCTCTTTGCGGTAACGGCCGTTGGGCAATGAGTTTTGGTGGCAGTGTGTAATCAAAATCGGCTGTATTCATGTAACTATTGTAACCGCCTGTGAGCAATCAAAAAAGTACGTACCAGATCCTCCCAGTATCAAGTTGTTTAAACAAGCGGCGCGGCGAAACGGCCATGCCGCTGCCATGGTTGAAAAAGAGACCTTGCTGATTACCTTTTCTGTAATTTTGCCCCACATGAGCGACAAAATATATCCGTTGTGGAATTGATTTGCGTTCCACACTCATTGCATTCGTTTTTAAGGCGCTGTTTTCTTACCGCGTAAACGATTACCCAAATGGTGCAAATAGCCCAACCAATTAGCCCAATGACGCCCCAAAAAATCTCGACCATCCCCTGTTGATAAATCTCCAGAGGAGATGCGCTATTCAAATCTATCTTTGGAACGAAGACCATCACCAAGTAATTAAGGGCAATTAGTGCTCCACCAATAATTACAGGAATTTTACTCAACTCGGGTTTTCTTTTCATTTTTGGTTATATGCCCTGATGTTTTTTAAGTGAAATTATGCGCAGCACCCCACTGAATATTTGCCTGCAGCAGTGCTATTTAAACCTTCCCGGAAAAATAATAACGCGTGTGGTCAGTATACAAGAAATAGGAACTACTTCAAACAAAAAATAAGAGTTGTGGGCATGGCGGTAAGGAGACGGCCGTATCTGCTAAACTACCACCATGAAGACTCCCTGGGCAAATGTGCTTTTGTTGTTTTTGCTAGTGGTGCAGGCGATCACCGGCTATTTTGGCATGGTCAACGGCCGTAATTCCCGCGCCTGGATTTTGTGGACACATGGCATTGGCGCGTATGCGCTGCTAGTGTTGCTTTACTGGAAAGGCGGCGTCATCCTGGATGCCCTGCGCCGCAAAACGGTGTGGACCCGCCGCCGCATTGCCTTTGCTGCCATGTTTGGCTTGCTGCTCGTCGTGATTTTCTTTGGCCTACTTTGGTCGTTTACCGGGCCAATTTACCTGGGCGGCTTCAGTTTGGTGAGCCTGCATATTTACCTGGCGGTGCCGCTGCTGGGGCTGATGGCCTGGCACGCCTGGCACATGCGCTTCATCTGGCGCGTATCGGAAGCGGTGGGGCGGCGGTTGTTTTTGGGAACGGCCGTTTCCACCATTTTAGGCTTTTTTGCCTGGCGTTCGGTCGAGTGGGGCCTGGCTGAACTGGATTTGCCTGGTGGCACCCGCCGTTTTACCGGGTCCTATGAAAAGGGCAGCTTTAGTGGCCATTTTCCTGTGGTCAGCTGGATTTTTGATTATCCGCCGCCGATTGATGTGGAAAATTGGGCGTTGCTTGTGGACGGGGCGGTGAAACGGCCGTCCACCTTCACCTACGAACAGCTGCGCCAACTAATTGACCGAGAAGAAACGGCCGTTGTCGATTGCACGGGTGGCTGGTATTCGGAACAGGTGTGGCGTGGCGTCTCCCTGGCACGTTTGCTAGACTTAGCCGAACTGGCGGAAGGGGCCGCCAGCATTTCCGTCATTGCTGTGTCGGGTTACCAGCGCCGCTTTACCCTGGATGAAGCCAGGCACTACATGTTGGCACTGGACGTCGCCGACGCGCCGCTGGCGCATGGACATGGCTTCCCGCTGCGGTTGGTTGCTCCCGACCAGCGAGGGGTGAACTGGGTTAAATGGATCAGCCACGTTCGCGTCAACCGCACCAGCAAACTATGGCAAATGCCCCTCCCTCTGCAATAAAATAAATCCGTCCGTGGAATTATTATCAGGTTTGATTATCCATCGTGATAATTACCTTGCCTTTACCGTTTCCCGCTGCAATGTAGCGAAACGCTTCAGGCACTTCACTCAGCGAAAATCGCCTATCAATCACAGGGGTTACTTTTCCGGCTACGCAAAGTTCGGTGATAGCCAGTAAATCTTTTCGATTTTGCGGCACCATCAGGAGACGAATGTTCCGGCCTGAAGTTCTGCTTATCAAAGGTCCTAAGAACAAAATTTGGAAAAGTGTGGCAACAGAGCCGCCGGTAAAGAGATAAGAGCCATTTAGTTTCAACGCTCGCTTGTAGGCGAAAACCGAACGATGAGCGATCACATCAAGGATCAGATCGTACTGTTTTCCAATCCTGGTGAAATCTTCCTTCGTGTAATCAATAACATAGTCCGCCCCAAGCGATCGCATGAAGTCTAACTTGTTTGGGTGATCGACCCCCGTTACTTCAGCGCCGTGGTGTTTGGCCAGCTGGATGGCAAATGAGCCGGCACTGCCACCCGCGCCATTAATCAAAACATTCTGCCCTGGCTGAACCTGCCCTTTATCCCGAATCCCGCGCAGAGCGATAATCCCAGCTTGGGGAATGGCGGCTGCTTCCTCGAATGTCATCCCGACTGGTTTCAGCGCCAGCGTTCTTCCATGTGTGCAAACATACTCCGCAAAACCACCATGATAGTCGGGAAGTTCGCCAAATACCTCATCACCCGGCTTAAACTCTGTTACGTTTTTACCGGCAAATTCTACGCGTCCAGCGATGTCTGATCCGAGTATGGGGTGATTTGGTTTCAGCAATCCGGCGAAGCGCGTGTAAAATGGCTTGCCGGCCAAATTTTCTCTGTCAGAGCCATTGATGGAAACAGCATGAACCTTGATCAATATTTGATTGTCTGTGGGAACCGGCTTTTTGATCTCTTCGAGTTTAAGAACATCGGGTGGGCCGTAGCGGTGATAAGTAACGGCTTTCATATTGCTCTCCTAATCTAAATTGTTGTGAGCAGATTCTTTTGTCCCGTAAATTTTAACAAAACTCTGTGTCATTGGCCCTCTCTGCGGTAAAATCTCCGAGCGGAAAAATTTCCGCAAACCAGTTTGGAGGGAACAGAAGAATGCACAAGAAATATATCTGGCGCTGGCTGTTTTGGGGAACGGCCGTAAGCCTACTCATCATCACCCAAAATCCTACCCACGCCCAAATTATCAACCCTGGCTTGCTCATCACCGAAATTTATTACAATCCACCCGGCGAGGAGTCGGAGCGGGAATGGCTGGAGATTGCCAACGTGGGTACGGCCGTTCTCGACCTGAGTGACATCAAAGTGGGAGATGAAGAGCAGAGCGGTGGTGGCGAGGGGATGCGTCGTTTTCCCGAAGGCACCCTGTTGGAACCAGAGCAGGCGCTGGTGGTGGCCCAAACGGCCGTTGGCTTCCGCACCCTCTTTGGCAACAATCCTGACTTTGAACTGACCGACTCTGACCCCGATGTGCCCGACATGCGCAATTATTTGCTCTGGGCTACGGGCGACATTGCCCTGGCCAACGACGGCGACCAAGTGGTACTGCTCAACGAGCGCAACGTTATCATCGACAGCGTGAATTATGGCGACCAGACCACCTTTTTTGTACCAGCGGTAACGGCCGTTTTTGAAGGCCAAAGCATCGAGCGCAACCCAGCCAACTGCGACACTGACACGGCCACCGACTGGCAGCCACAAGAGACGCCCACTCCCGGCGCAGTCCAGTTCGACGACGCCTGCCGCGCCCCGCTTAACCCGGCTGAGCTGGAAGATTTGCCACCCATCGGCACCATTCAGGGCACAGGGGAAGTGGCGGCAGCGATTAACCAAAACGTTACTTTTCGCGGTATCGTCACCGGCTTTTATGAAGACCGCAACGCAAGCGGCACCACCTTTTACACCGCCTTTGTGCAGGACATTCCCGGCTTTGAAGACGGCGATTTGGCGACTTCTGATGGTATTGCGCTGTTTTTGGGGCGGGGACGGCCGTCTTTCCAAATCGGCGATCAAATTCGTGTCTCTGGGCTGGTAACCGAATTCTTTGGCCTCACCGAGCTGGACGACAACAACCTGGACATCCAGGTGGAGCTAAGCGAGCAGCCCCTGCCCGAACCGATTTTGATCGATCCCCCGGCCGAGGCCGCAGCCCTGGCCGCCTATTTTGAACCGCTGGAAGGGATGCGCGTGCAGCTGGCCGATCCGGCGCGGGTGGTGGGGCCAACGTTTAGCACCTGTGGGTTTGCCGTTGTCTCGCCGTCTGTCAGCACGCCGCGCATCTTCCGCCGCGTCCTGGCCGATCCCATTGGCCAGGTGGTGCCGATTTTGTACCAGTCAGACCAGTTCTGCGACGGCTTCCCCCAGGTGAAAACGGGCGATCTGGTCAGCGGGCTGATTGGGCCGCTGACCTATAACTTTGACCAGTTTAAGATTGTGCAGCAGGCGACGGCAGATTTGGTGGTGACGGCCGTACCCTTCCCCCCACTGCGCCAACCCTCACCGAGAACCAGATGAGCATCGCTAGCTTCAACATGGAAAACTACTTTGACCTCATCGACGACACGGGTGACGATGCCGAACCAAAGCCGCTGGAATTGGAACTTTCCCTCAAACAGCAAAAATTAGCGGCGGCTCTGACGCAAACGCTAAACTGCCCCACGCTGGTCGCCGTGCAGGAGGTGGAAAAGGGCACGCTGCTCGATAAACTGGCCCAACTGGCCACACCTGGCTGCGGCTTCACCTACATCGTCACCCACCTGGAAAGCGCCGACGTGCGTGGCATTGACGTGGCTCTGATGGGCAATCCCAACATCGTAGAATTTCAGTCGGCGGAGTTGATGCAGACTTGCACCACGCTAGAAACGGGCGTGAGCGATGCCCGTGTGGATTGTCCAGCGGGGCAAGATGTGCTGTTTTCCCGGCCGCCGCTTCTGGTGGAGATGTGGGTGGGGGAACGGCCGTTCACAATCATCGTTAACCATTTCAAATCTAAGCGGGGTGGGGAAGCCGAAACCGCGCCGTGGCGGCTGGCCCAGGCCAATCATGTGGCCGGGCTGGTCACAGATATTTTGGCAGCAGATTCATCCGCCAACGTCATTGTGCTGGGCGATTTTAACGATTACGAGCAGGCACCACCGCTGCTGGCTTTGGCGGAAAACGGCAACATGGAAAACGTGCTGCTGCGCCTGCCAGATGAAACCCGCTACAGCTATGTGTTTGGTGGCGTTTCTCAGCTCATCGACGGTATCTTTGTCACACCTGCGCTGCAAGGCAATGTTGCTCAGGTGCAAATCTTGCACGTCAATGCTGACTATCCCGATGCGCTGGCGGTGGATGTGTCGCCAGAAGCGCTGCCGTTCAAGACAACGGATCACGATTTGCCGTTGCTCATCTTGCAGCTTGATGAGCAGCCTACGCCAGAACTCGGCGAAACGGCCGTTGTCTCGCCCACACCTATCAACATGGAGCCAACCGATCATCCTGACGATGTGTTGAAAAGCCAGATTCTGTGGCTGGTGGGTGGTTTGCTGGTGCTTGGTGGGGGTGGAACGGCCGTTTTCCTGCTAAACAAAAAGCGAAAAACGTAGAGACTCCCCCCGTCATGACAGGTCAGATGATTTTTCACGGCAGGTTCATGGTTGTAAGCCAAAGGGGGATTGCTTTTGCTTTTGGGCATCCGTTAGAATCAAATCATGCTTTCGGAAATGAAACATATCCTCGTTCTGGAACCGGACAGAACTTTTGCTTTGCGCCTGATGCGTGCCCTCAGCCGCATGGGGACCTACAATGTGTCGATGGTGCCCACGCTCAAAGAGGCCTGCCTGCAACTGGTGCAAAATGACCAGGATTTAGCCTTCGTGCCCGTAGAAGAGGGGGCCAAAATTATTCGCTCGCTGCGGGCAGTGCAGCCCAATTTGCGCGTTATTTTGGTGACGCCATCCGGTGATGAGGAGATCCCGGTGACCTATTCGGGTAATGTGCAGGGCGTGCTGATCAAATCATTGGTGGACGTGGAGCTGGAAACGTTGGTAGAAGATGTCGCCCGCCAGCCGATGGTGCAGACAGGGCAGTTGGCGACGGCCGTTTCCCAAGACCCTACCCGTTCGTTGGACACCGCAATGCTCATTGCCACCTTGCAAGAAGCCCATTTGGGCCGTCTGATGCAGACGGTTGTGTTTGCTCAAGGCGGTAAACTGCTGGCTTACTGGGGCGATCTGAATGAAAGTGAGGCGGCTACCGTCGCTATTCATGTAGGCGAAGGTTGGCGCGGTAATTTGCTGCCGTCTCGCCTGCAATTTATCCATCTGCCTGCCCGCGCTGGCGATTTGCTGCTGTTTACCCATCAAGTCACCGAGAATTATTTGGTGACCCTGGTGGCGCTGCCCGAAGCCCCTTTAACTGAAGTGCGGCAGCAGGCACGGCGCATGGCTAAGAAGTTAAAAGCCGCTGTTGAAGGACGCGTTCTGGCCCAGACAGGATTGTTGGGCAATGGGTTTGGGTTGGGGAAACGGCCGTCTTGCGTGATTGTGTGGCGACCTTTGGAACCGCTGCCCAGCCACCTCCGCATTCCACTGCGTCGGGCCATGAACCGCTTGGCTGTAGCCAATGCCTGCGTGCTCACCCATGTGCAGGTGCAGGCTGATTTGGTACAGCTTGTCGTCACCGTCCCGCCGGGCCGGGACAATGCGTGGGCAGCGTATCTATTCAAAAATGGCTCTGAGCAAACCATCCGCCAGGAGTTTAAGATGCACGGTAGTCTGTGGGAAACTGGTTTCTATGCTACCGAATCTGCCGAGCCGCTCTCCGAAACGGAGCTTAACCTTTTCCTCGATTCTTCCTCAGAAACGGCCGAATCCTAAAACACGCCATCACGAATTTAACGATAGACGAATTTGACGAATAGTTTTTGCTTTATTCGTGTTTTTCGTTGATTTGTGCCATTCGTGATTCGCTTTTTCCACCTTAGAAAAACGGTAAATCCCGCATTTTTTGGTAAGATCAATCCCATCAACAACTTTTCACATAGATTGGAGCAGTTTTTATGCCTGAAGGGCCAGAAATTCAGCTGGCAGCCGATGCCGTGGCGGAAGCAATTGCGGGACGCCCCACAACGGCCGTTTCCTTTGCCTTCGATCAGCTGAAAAAGTATGAAGAAAAATTGACCGGGGTGGTGGTAACGGCCGTCCAGGCCAGGGGTAAAGCGATGCTCACCCGATTTGCCAACGGCTACAATATCTACAGTCACAACCAGCTGTATGGCAAATGGATGGTGCGCGATGCTTACGATTTTCCTGACACCAACCGGCAGTTGCGGCTGGCCATCCACAACGAGGAAAAATCTGCCTTGCTGTACAGTGCTTCCGACATTGCCGTGTTGCGGGATGGGGAGTTGGACAGTCATCCGTTTTTGAGCAAGTTGGGGCCGGATTTACTGGATGCGTCTGTGACTATCCCTCAGGTGGCCGCCCGATTTGTGGCCAACGAATTTCGGCGGCGACGCTTAACGACGCTGCTGCTGGATCAGGGATTTTTAGCGGGATTGGGCAACTATTTGCGCAGCGAGGTGCTGTTTGTGGCCCGTGTCCACCCGGATTTGCGGCCGATGGATTGCAGTGAGGCACAAATTGAAGCGTTGGCAGAAGCGGCCGTTTCCCTCACGCGCCAATCGTACCAAACCAGAGGCATTACGAATGATTTAGCGCTGGCCATGAAGCTGAAAGCAGCAGGGCAAAGCTACCGAGAGTATCGTTTTTGGGTGTTTGATCGAGACGGCCGTCCTTGCTACAACTGCGGTACGGCCGTCATCAAAGACAATATCGGTGGCCGCCGACTCTACTACTGCCCAAATTGTCAAGCTAAAGAATAAGCCGCAGATCACGCAGATGAACGCAGATTTTTCCTCCGTGTTCTCTGCGGTCAAAAAGGAACACTATGACTCAAAATCAAGTAACTATCGACGTCTGGTCAGACTTTGTTTGACCGTTTTGCTTTCTCGTCTCCTCCAGTTTGGAGAAGCTCAAGCAATCCCATGATGTACAAATTCAGTGGCGCTCTTACGAGTTGCGGCCTGTTGGTTCGCCACCGATTTCGCCCGAATATCGTGCCCGCATTGAGGAGGGACGGCCGCAGCTGATAGCAATGGCTCGGGAACGATACGGCTTAGAAATTAATTCTGGGCCGTTTGGCATTAACAGCCGCCCGGCGCTGGTCGGGGCCAAGTTTGCCGAGGCCCAGGGCGTGGGGGATGCTTATCATGATGCCGTTTTCCGTGCCTACTGGCAAGAAGAAAAAAATATTGAAGATTTAGATGTGTTGGCTGAGGTGGCCACGGCCGTTGGCCTGGCGCGCGACCAATTTTTAGCCGCGCTAAACGATCCTGATTACCAAAAGGCGATGATGGCCGATGTGCAACAGGCGTTCCAATATGGGCTTAGTGGCGTGCCTGCTTTGGTGTATGACAAAAAATACCTCGTCTCTGGGGCACAACCGTATGAGCTGCTCGCTGAGGTTGCGGAGAAAGCTAGAGAGATGTAAGAAGTAATTTGGCCACCCTTGGCTGTTCCTATTTTGCAACTCCCCTGTGCTACACTCAGGCTCCTACAATTTTTACGAACAGGAGCTGAACATTCATGCGATTTCAAGACAAAGTTTGTGTCATTACGGGTGGTGCCGCAGGCATTGGTCGGGCAACGGCCGTAAAATTTGCCGCAGAAGGTGCTACGGTAGCATTTTGTGATCTCAATGAGGCTGATGGCCAGGCATTGGCCGCCGAACTGGGCAAAAAAGCGTCCTTTACGGCCGTAAACGTAGCCGACCGTCAGGCTGTGCAAAAATGGTTGGAGGCTGTGGTGGCGGCATACGGCCGTATCGACATCCTCATCAACAACGCCGGCATTACCCGCGACGCCCAACTCGTCAAAGTGAAAGAAGGCGAACTGGTAAACCAGATGGGCGAGGACGCCTTCGATTTGGTCATCAGCGTCAACCTCAAGGGTGTGTTTAACTGCACCCAGGCCGCTGCGCCCATTATGATCAAGCAGGGCAGTGGCGTTATCCTCAACGCTTCTTCTGTTGTTGGTTTAGATGGTAATTTTGGCCAGACCAACTATGTGGCCACCAAAGCCGCCGTTGTGGGCATGACCAAAACGTGGGCGCGCGAACTGGGTCGCTATGGTGTTCGTGTCAACGCCATTGCACCCGGCTTCATCGCCACGGAAATGGTGGCCAAAATGCCCGAAAAAGTGCTGGCAGGCATGCGCAGCCATACCCCAATCGGCCGTTTGGGCGAACCCGAAGATATTGCCAACGCCTACGCCTTCCTTGCCTCCGATGAGGCCAGTTTCATCTCCGGCGCTGTCCTCCGCGTAGATGGCGGCATTGTGATTGGCACATGACAGTAATCAGTAGGTCAGTATTCAGTAATCAGTAGAGAAACTGACCACTGACCTACTGAACACTGATCACTGAATACGGAGAAAAAATGACTCGATACGCTCAAATTTTAAGTACCGGCCGCTACGTGCCGGAAAAAGTGTTAACCAACGCCTACTTTGATGAACTGTTTCCCGAGCGAGACATTGACGCCTGGCTGGTGAAAAACGTGGGCATCAAAGAGCGGCACATCATGGCCGAAGACGAAACGACCAGTGATTTGTGTCTGCATGCCAGTAAAGAAGCGCTGGAGCGGGCCAATCTGACGCCAGAAGAGGTTGATCTCATTATTGTGGCCACAGACACGCCCGACTATTTAAGTCCGGCCACGGCCACCGTGCTGCAAGCCAAGCTGGGGGCAATGAACGCGGGCACCTTTGATGTGAACTGTGCCTGTGCAGGCTGGGTGACGGCTTTGGAAACGGCCGTACGCTTCATCACCACCGACGACGAGACCAACAACGTGCTGGTCGTTGGTGCCTACGGCATGAGCCGCTTTGTGGATTACACCGACCATAAAACCTGCACCCTTTTTGCCGATGGGGCGGGGGCGGTGCTGGTTGGCGTTGGGGACAACGCTGGTTTTTTGGCTGGCAAGCGGCTGGCGCGCGGCGACTTTTACGATGCGCTGGGCATCTACACTGGCGGCGTGGCCTGCCCGGTGACCCCTGCCAGCGAAAATGGTGGCATCCCCCGCGTGCAGTTTGTCAAACGTTTTCCTGCTACCTTCAACTCCGACAACTGGCCGCCGCTCATCAAAGGTACCGTGGAAAAAGCGGGGCTAACCCTTGACGAAATTGACCATTACTACTTCACCCAGCTCAACCTGAACACCATCAAGCAAATCATGGAAATTCTGGAGCAGCCGCTGGAGAAAACACACTGGATTATGGACAAGTGGGGCTACACTGGCTCCGCCTGCATCCCAATGGCCCTGGACGATGCCATCGAGCAGGGGAGCGGCCCCAAACCGGGCGACAAGGTGCTGTTCATTGCCAGCGGCGGCGGCATCTCGATGGCCTGTAATGTGTGGAACTGGACTGTTTAACAGTAAGCAGTATTCAGTGAGCCAGTAATCAGTAAAAACTGATCACTGACCTACTGATCACTGAATACTGCCCCCACTGATTACTGAACACTGGACGGCAAAAATGTACATCGGCGATTACCTGGGACGACGGGCGATTTACTCGCCGGATAAATTGGCAATTGTAGATGCGGGCAAGCAGCCGGAGCTGCGTCTGACGTATGCCCAAATGAACGGGCGGGCCAACCGGCTGGCCAATTGGCTGCAATCTGAAGGTGGCATTGGCCAGGGGGACCGCGTGGCGATTCTAGCGCGGGACGGCGTGGAGCACCTGGATACCTTTTTTGCCTGCGGTAAATTGGGCGCGATTCACACCGCGCTCAACTGGCGGCTGCATTGGCGCGAGTTGGCCGAAATCATGGCCAATACCGCGCCAAAAGTGCTGATTTATTCGGATGAATTTAGTGAGGCCGTCGCTAATCTGCAAAAAGACCCACAGGCGGCGTCGCTGACCCATTTTGTGCATGTGGAAGGGGCAGGGGTGCCGGGCAGCGTTTTGTTTGCGGAGGCGATGGCGGCTGGGGCGGATACGGCCGTTTCCACCCTAACCCTCACCGAAGAAGATACCGCCGCCCTGATTTTTACCGGTGGCACGACGGGCCTGCCCAAAGCGGCCCAGGTTTCCCACCGCATGATCGCCTGGAATACGCTCAACACCGTCATCCATGATTTGCACCATGATGATGTGTACCTAAATGTTTTCCCGCTGTTTCATACGGGCGGGCTTTTCGTGTATACATTGCCGCAAATTATCTTGGGGGGCACGGTGATTTTGCTGCGCCAGTTTGATCCGGCGCAGGTGTTGGATTTGATTGCCCGTGAGCAGGTGACGGTTTTTGCCGGTGTGCCGACGATGTATCAGTTACTCACTCAAGCGGCGAATTGGGAAACGGCCGTACTCACCAGCCTCCGTTTTTGCACCAGTGGGGGTGCACCATTGCCCGTGCCGTTAGTAGAAAAGTACACATCTGAAAAGCAAATCGAGTTTAAGCAGGGCTTTGGTATGACCGAATTTGGTCCTGGCATTTTTGCCCTGGCCGCCGAAGACGCCATCCGCGAAGCAGGCAGCATTGGCCGCCCCAACTTTTACGTGGATGCCCGCATCGTGGACGACGACAACCAGCCGCTTGGCCCCAACCAGATTGGCGAGCTGGTGCTCAAAGGCCCCAGCGCTTCCTCTGGCTACTTCAACAACCCAGAAGCCACGGCCGACGCCATTGATGAAGACGGCTGGTTCCACACGGGTGACCTGGCAGCCTATGATGAGGAATGGTATTTTACCATCAAAGATCGTAAGAAGGATATGTACATCTCTGGAGGAGAAAACGTCTATCCCGCCGAAATCGAAAAAGTGTTGTACGCCCATCCCGACGTGCACATGTGCGCTGTTGTGGGTTTGCCGGACCCTAGATGGGGTGAGGTGGGGCTGGCCTGTGTGGTTCTGAAACCGGGTGCATCGGCAACGGCAGATCAATTGATGCAGCAAATGCGCGACAATCTGGCCCCGTTCAAAGTGCCTAAGCGGATAGAAATTTTGGCGGAGCTGCCCATTTCTGGCGCAGGGAAAATCCTAAAACGGGAGCTGCAAGAACGTTTTGTGAAGGGGTAGCCGCGATTTCTTACCACGTTGTAAAGGCGCAGTAAGAAACTGCGGCTACTCTGGTGTGATGGATTTAGCGGCGACGGCCCAAAACGCGCAGCAGTCGCAAAAACAGATTGATGAAGTCTAGGTAAAGTCGCAAAGCTCCCATCACAGCAATTCCGTTGAGAACTTGTTGGCCGCTGTTGCCTTGCAAAACGGCCGTATACGTCATCTTTTTAATCATGTTGCTGTCATACACAATCAGCCCCAGGAAGATGAGAATCCCCAGGTAAGTCACAATCCAGTCTAGCGCGGTGCTGGCCAGGAAAAAATTGATCACCGAGGCCAAAATAATGCCCAGCAGGCCCACAAACAGGATTGGCCCCCATTTGGTCAAATCTTCTTTGGTGGTTAAGCCAACGACGGTCAGAATAACAAAGATAAGCGTGGTGGTGCCAAACGCCAGCAGAACGGAAGATTTGTGGCCTTTAGGACTAAGAGTTTTCTGCAATTTCTGTCAATTCCAGCCAGCGGAATTCGGCCGTTTCCAGAGCTTCTTTGCTTTGTTCTAGTTCGTCTACCAGAGGCTGCAAACTTTCGTAATCGGAGCCAATGTCGTTGATTTGGGCGGAGAGGGTGGCGATTTTCTCGGTAAGTGTTTCGATGGTGGATTCGGCCGCTTCCAGCTCGCGCTGTTCCTTCCAGGTCAGCTTGCGGGGGCGGTTGTTTGGCTGGCTGGCTGGCGTGTTGGTGAATGGCTTTGGCTTTTTGGCTGGTTCTGCGGCTGCCGTTTCCTGTTCGCGCAGTCGCTGGTACGTTTCATAAGGGGCGGGGTAGCGGGTTCCCAGTACGCCATCTTCAAAACTCAGCAGAAAATCGACGTTGCGGTCCAAAAAGTAGCGGTCGTGGCTTACCACAACGAGTGCGCCCTGGAATTGATCTAAAAATTGCTCTAAGACGGTCAATGTCTGCACATCCAAATCATTGGTTGGCTCATCCAAAAACAGCACGTTGGGTTGCCGGACGAGGGTGCGCAGCAGGTAAAGTCGCCGTCGTTCGCCGCCGCTCAGGCTGCCAATTTGGGCGCGCTGCTCTGGCCGGGTGAAGAGGAACCATTCCAGCATTTGGGCGGCTTCTACTCGTTCGCCATCGGCCGTACGAATGAGCGGTGCCAGATTATTGATGTAATCGAGTAGGGTGGCTTTGTCTTCCAAGTCTTCGCTTTGCTGATCGTAGTAGCCTAGCGTTACTGTGCTGCCCCAGTTCACCTGGCCGCTATCTGGTGCAGTTTTGCCCGCCAGTACGTCTAGCAGGGTGCTTTTACCCGCCCCGTTTGGCCCAATGATGCCGATACGGTCGCCGGGGTCCAGCTGCAAATTCAAGTTTTTAAAAAGGGTGAGATTGTCATAGCTTTTGCTGAGATTGGTTGCTTCCAGCACCCGCTTGCCCAGCCGCCGACTGGCCAATGCCAGAGCCACACGCTGGTCGCCTTTGTCGTAGGCGATGGTTTGCAGCTCTGTCACGCGCTGAATGCGGGCTTTTTGTTTGGTGGTGCGAGATTGGGCACCGCGCTGCAGCCAAGCCAGTTCTTGGCGCAGCAAGGCTTGACGTTTGGTTTCGGCCGTTTTTAGCTGTTCTTCACGGGTGGCGCGTTGTTGTAGGTAACGGCCGTAATTTCCCGAATAGCTCACTAAATCCCGACGGTCCAACTCTACAATCTTGTTCACCACTCTGTCCAAAAAGTAGCGATCATGCGTCACCATCAGCAGGGCGGCGGGCATATTGAGCAAAAACTGTTCCAACCAACTTACCGTTTCGGCGTCAATGTGGTTGGTTGGCTCGTCTAAAATGAGTAAATCGCCCGGATCGATAAGGCCGCGTGCCAGGGCCACCCGCTTTTGCTGGCCACCACTGAGCGTTTCCAAGGTAGCCTGAAATGTGGTGATGCCCAGGCGCGTAAGTACAGCTTTGGCCTCTGCTTCGGCTTGCCAGCTGCTGGTCTGATCCATTTCCTGGGTGATTTTGGTGAACCTGGCCTGTAGATCGGGGTTGGTGGGATCTTGTTGCAGCGCCTCGCTGGCAGATTCATACTGGCGCAGCAGCTGCAGCTGGGGGGCGTCCCCCTGGAAAATGTAATCCAAGACGCTGGTTTGCTGCGGGAGGTCTGGCCCCTGAGGTAAATAGCGCACGTGTACGCCACCCCAGACGGTGATGTCGCCAGCCACCGGAGTTTCCAGCCCAGCAATGAGCCGCAGCAGGGTGGTTTTGCCGGAGCCATTGCGTCCAATCAGGCCAATGCGGTCGCCTTCATTGATGCGCAAATTGACTGAATCAAACAGAATGCGGTCACTATAATGGTGGGTAAGGTTGTCAAGTCGAACGAGGTTCATGACTCAACGATAACGTCTTTTTCTTAGGAATGCCAACAGGACTTTGAAGTCAGATCAGCTTCCACGATGTCTACCGCTAGTGTCGAATTTTGGGGTGCAGGAAATGTGGTTTGTTGTTTTGGTTTGGAGGGACGGTGTAGGAAAACGGCCGTTAAAGAACGCGGGCAAATTGGATGAGCTGTTGGCAGAAAGTCTCCAATGATTGGCCGTTCTGGCGCCAAATTTTGTCTGAGGTATCGATAAAGAGATTGGCCTGCCGTAAGGCGGTTTCTGCTTCTGACAGAATAGCAATACGGCCGTTGGCGCAATCAAGACTGCGATATTCTTTGATTTGCTTATGAAAGCCAGGGGCCATAATCAAATTTGTGACACATTCATAGCTGCCAGGAATAATGATGAGGCGAAAATGAACATGGTTGTCCAATTCATTGAGCGAATAATCTGGAATCACCATTAAGCCGTGTTGTCCAGATGTTGTTTGTGTTGAGACACCAAGCAAAGAAGTGGGCAAGCCAGCTGCCCGCATTTGACTTAGGCAGTAGACAACCTTATTTTCGGAAAAACCCGAGCCGATGAGGATGGCAACATTGTTATTATGGGTTTGAGTTGTTGAAATCATATCAGTTTACACCGAGAACATATGCTGGTATGATTGAGAAGTCTAAGGAGGCTGGTTTTGATGAAAATAAGGCTCCTCCCCCACCTCCCCGATTCTCATAACATTGGGCACGAAAATGAGAAAAGAGTCTGACATCGAGGTTGATGAAATTATAACAAGATGTTCGCGGTCTTGTTTTTCGTAAACCAGTGATTTTTTGCGTTTTTGTGCGATTTCTTGCGGCAAACTGATAATTTTTGCGCTGCTCGTTCGCCAAATTGGCTGGGTTTGGTAAAAAGGCTTGAAAAGTTTGCCGATCACATGGATTGGTTTAAGAGAGATGGGTGCAAAGGATTCTGGTGCCGTGGTATTTGTTCGCAATCAGTAGGAAACAAAGATGTCACAATCATCTACCAGTGAAGCGCAAACAGTATACGATGCTGTACGGAAAGCATTAAGCAGCTGGGGCAAGCAAAATTCCGATCCTGAAACATTGTTGGATCATTTGTTAGCGGTGCAAGCTGCCCAAGAGGCGTTGAATGCCGGGGACAACCCGGCGCTGCTGCGGGCAGCAACCAATCAGGTGCTGGAAGATGCTATTGAAGATTTGGAAAAGCAAAGCTCACGTCCCGCCAAAGTGTTGCGCCTTCGTTTTGCCGAGAAACGTGCTATCCAAGAGGTGGCGCATGCAATGAACTTTAGTACGCACCAGATTAGCCGTATGCAGCGGGATGGCATTGAGCAGCTGGTGGAGATTTTGCTGGGGCGCGAACAAGATATCAAGCGTACGCGGGCCCAATCTTTAGAAAGTTTACTGCCACCGCCCACTTTTTCACGTTTATTTGGTGTCGAAGATTTGTGTGCGTCGTTGATGGAGCAGTTGACTGTCTTAGGACCACCGTGGGTCGTGGCGCTGGTAGGGATGGGCGGATTAGGTAAAACGGCCGTTGCCAACCACATCACCCGTCTGCTTATTCAACAGCTCTTGTTTACCCACATTGTATGGATCAAGGCAGCCTCTCCTCATTCAATCAGTGGGCAATCCTCATCGCCCAGCCTCACTTATGAAAAAATTGTCAACGAACTGCTAACGCATCTATTCCCTGGAGCAGCAACGCCGCTGACTTTGCCTGAACGTGAGGTGAAGGTGCGACAAGCCTTGAAAAGCAAGATGTATTTGGTTGTGATTGATAACTTGGAGGCTGCCGAGGATACTTCCTTTTTGCTTAATCATCTGCAGGATTTGGCCAATCCCTCCAAATTTATATTGACTACCCGCACGCGGGCTGCCAAGCAAGCGGCCGTTTTAGACGTGTCTTTGGATGAACTTGGTTTTGCTGACAGTGCTCTGCTTATGCGCCATCATGCGGCGGAAAGTGGTGTGGATGCTGTTGCCGAGGCAACCGATGAAGATTTGAAACAGATTTATTTGCAAACTGGTGGTAATCCCTTTGCCATAAAAATTGTGGTCAACTTACTGGATGTGCTGCCGCTGAACCGACTGTTGGGCGGTCTTACGCGGAATCATCCAGGCCAGGTGATGGAGATGTACAAACATATCTTTTGGCAAACTTGGCAGACGTTGAGTGAAAACGGCCGTAAACTTTTGCAATCTATGCCTCTGGCCCTGGAACCGGCCGATGTGGATTATCTGCTCACTATCAGTGGTCTGTCTGAGGGGGCAATTTGGCCTGCCATTGAGGAACTACGGCAGCGCTCGCTGCTAGAAGTGGAAGGTGGACTGCATGAGAAACGGTACGGGATTCACCGTTTAACGGATACTTTTTTAAGAACGGAAATTATTCATTTTCCACTTTAACAGATGAGTTTAAAATCTTATGAATGCAGTCGCCGCAAATTCGCCAGACCCGTCAGTTAAAACAAGTCCACAATTCATTCAAAGCATTCGGGCCGGGCTGCGCTATTGGCAGAAAAAAACGGAAACGCTCGGGCCAGAGCAGATGCAGTGGCTGGACCAACGCCGTAAAAACCTGCACCAGGCAATTCTGTTTGGTCTCAATCAGCCGGAAACCTGGGCAGATACGGCCCAGCTGCTGCTGCAAGCGTTTGATTTTAGCGAATGGCGCGGCTATTGGCTGGAATGGATTCCAGTGCTAGAGCAGGCGCTGGCTAGTGCCCCGGAAAAGAAGATGCTGTTATACGGCCGTCTGCAAAATCGCCTGGGCCAGCTTTACCGCCTGGACAACCGCCTGCCCGAAGCTGAGATCCAGCACAAAGCGGCTCTTGATTTAGCACAAAGTTTGGCGAATGACGAGTTGCTGGTGATTACCTACAACTGCCTGGCAGAATACCATCTAAGCAAAGGGAATGTTGGCCAGACGAGAGAGTATGGGCAGGCGGCACTCGATCTGTCCCAGACGATACCCAGCCTAAAGCGAATGGAGGCGTTTGCTCACCTGAGCCTGGGAAAAATTGAGGGATTTGTGGGGAATTGGCCAGTGGCCATTGAACATTACCAACAAACGAGTCAAATTTGGCGTAAACTGGATAATCACACTTATTTGGCGCGTTCCCTGACAGATCTGGGTGGTGTTTATTCCAGGACAAACTCGTTTATCCTGGCGCAGCAAGCGTATGAAGAAGCTCGGGAAATTTTGAAATTCACCAATAACGAGAAGGATAAAATAAACATTAATTTAAACCTGGGAACATTGTTTTATCGTCAAGAAAAATGGATGGATGCTGAAGCAGCCTTTCTGCGAGTAGACCCAATTGCCTTGCGGGAGCAAAATGAGTTTTATCTGCTTGGCTCTTTTTATAATAATTTGGGCAACGTCTATCTGGAGATGCAGGAGTGGGAAAAGGCGTTAGAATACTTAATTCTTGCCTGTGATATCTTTCTTGGGACAAATAACCAGCTCGATTTGGGCAACAGTTTGGGGACGTTAGCATCAGTCTATGAACAGGATGGTCAACTTAGAAAGGCATTGCAATTCTATGAGGAGGCCGTTTTTTTGCTGCAAAAGTTTC
>JBNKLQ010000046.1:0-29181 GCA_050292445.1 Promineifilaceae bacterium (SeqCode)
CCCCCGCAATCCCTACGCCAATCCCCAACAAGCCGCCCAACAGCGCCAGCACCACCGCCTCCGTCAAAAATTGACCCAATACATCCTTATACTTGGCCCCCACCGCCTTGCGCAGCCCAATCTCTCGTGTCCGTTCCGTCACCGAGACCAGCATAATATTCATGATGCCGATGCCACCTACCAGCAGGGAAATGCTGGCAATTGCCCCCAGGAAAACCGTCAGCACGCCGGTGACCGCGCCAAACGCTTCCAGAAAATCCTGCTGCGTTAAAATCTGGAAATCATCCTCATCCCGAAAATTAACGTCGTGTGATTGGCGCAATACCTCTGACGCATCAATAATCACGCCGTCGATGGCTGCCTCATCAGCTGCCTGTATTAAAATGGCGTCTACTAAAAAAGCCCCGGTTCGCTGGCTCCGATTGTTAAATAAGCGCTCCTGTGCCGTCGTCAGAGGCACTATGGCAATATCGTCCTGACTGCCGCCAAAGGCGTTGGCACCCTGCGTTTCCAAAATTCCAATGACCCGAAAGCTCAACCCGTTAATGCGAATGTCCTCGCCCAGTGGATCAATATCGGCGGGGAAGAGATTTTCTACCACTTCCGAACCCAGTACAACCACACGAGAACGGCCGTTATACTCCGACTCCGAATAAAAAGAGCCACGCGCCACCGGCCAATTCAACGTTTGGGCATAATTGGGCGTAGAGGCCCGCAGCAGCAGCGAATAGGTTTCCCCCTTATATTGCAAATCTGCATTTCTTAGCAAGGCGGGCGACACAAATCTGGCACCGGGCACAACGGCCGTATCCGCCACAAGCTCACCATCACGCAGCGTCAACGTCGATTCTGCCAGCGGATCGCTGCCAGGACGACCAGGCTCTTCCTGTACCGGGATGATGAACACCAAATTGCTGCCCAGCCCAGAAAACTGCTCCGCAATGAAACGCGTCACCCCATCGCCGATAGACAACAGCGTGATTACCGCCGCCACGCCAATCATAATGCCCAGCATCGTCAGCGAAGCACGTAATTTGTTCGCCCCCAGGCTAGCCAGGGCAATACGAAAATTCTCAACAATCATCGTCAATCACCAGAGGTGCGACGCACTTTAAAAGTGCGTCGCACCTGTCGAAAAATCTATTCATATCGCAAGGCATCAATCGGATTTAGCCGCGCTGCCCGCGTGGCCGGATACAACCCAAAAAAGAGTCCCACCCCGGCCGAAAAGCCAATCGCTAGCGCCACTGAATTCCAATCCAACCTCGGATCTAGCAGCGGGGACAGGTCGCTGATCACCGCCGCGCCAATCGCTCCCAAACCCAGGCCAATCAGCCCACCAACGCTGGCAATGACCACAGCTTCCACCAAAAATTGGGTCAAAATATCCCTGTACTTGGCCCCGACGGCCTTGCGCAGGCCAATCTCCCGCGTCCGTTCCGTCACGCTCACCAACATAATGTTCATAATGCCGATACCACCAACCAACAGCGAAATTCCAGCAATGACCCCCAGGAAAATCGTCAGCACACTGGTAATCTCGCTAAACGCGCCCAGCAGCTCCGATTGGCTCAAAATGGTGAAATCATCCTCGTCGCGGAAAGTGATGTTGTGCTGTTCGCGCAGCACTGTCTCCATTTGAATGATGGCCGCATCCTGCCGATCCTCGCTGATAGTCTGGGCGTAAATGACGTCTACGCGCAGCCTGCCATCGGCACGGCGTGCGGGGAAGAGACGCTGCTGTGCCGTCGTAATCGGCACCAAAATTAAGTCATCCTGGTCATTAAAGCCAGAGCCGCCCTTTTCTTCCAGCAGGCCAATAATGCGGAAATTCACATTGTTGATGCGAATATCTTCGCCAATAGGAAACTCGCCCAACTCAAAAAGTTCCTCATACACGGATTGGCCAATCACCGCCACGCGGCTGCCGCTGGCCATATCTTGCTCCGTAAAAAAGCTGCCCAGCGCCGGGTAAAAGTTTCGTACCAGGGGAAATTGGGTATTGGTGCCAGAAATCGTTGTGCGCGTCTCTTGCCGCCCCCGTGTCACAATGGCAGGACGGTCGTAGCTAGGCACCACGCCCAACAAATCTGGTACGCGAAACGGATCGGCCAATGCTTCAGCATCGTCCAGCGTTAACCCGGCACCACCAGCCCGAGCCGGGCCAGGATCGCTGGGATCGACATCGCCAGGAAACACAAAGAGCAGATTGTTGCCCAGCCCCTGAAATTCGTTGATGACCACCGCTTCCACGCCGCGCCCCACGGAAATAAGGGTAATCACGGCCGCCACGCCAATGATAATCCCCAACATCGTGAGGAAGGCGCGCAGCTTATTAGCGATCAGTCCAACCAGCGCAAGGCGGGTACTTTCGAGTAAGTTCATGGTTTATATAAGTTTTGTTACAGGTTGCACGTGGCAAGTTGCAAGTAAACTTGGTCAAGCTGGACTTGCAACCTGCAACCTGCTACTTGCCACACCTTAAATTTACTGCAAAATAGCGTCAGACGGCCGTTCCACTTCTCCAGCCACAACCGGTTCATCAATCTGCTCATCCCGCACAATCTTGCCATCGGCCAGCGTCACCACCCGATGCGTATGGCGGGCAATCCACGGATCGTGCGTTACAAACACCACGGTGATGCCCCGCTCCCGGTTGAGCTGCTGAAAAATCTGCATCACCTCCGTCCCCGACTTGCTATCCAGGTTGCCCGTTGGCTCGTCAGCAAGAATGATGGCTGGTTCGTTCACCAAAGCGCGGGCAATAGCCACCCGCTGCTGCTGCCCGCCGGACAGCTCGCTGGGTTTGTGGTCCAATCGATCTCCGAGACCGACCATTTCCAACGCTTCCTGCGCCTTTTTGGCCCGCTGCCGCCCCCCAGCGTAAATCAAGGGAAGCTCGACCTGCTGTAAAGCGGCCGTTCGCGGCAGCAGATTAAAGCTCTGGAAAACAAAGCCAATCTTGCGATTGCGCACCTCGGCCAAATCATCTTCACTCAAATTGCTCACGTCGGTCCCATCCAACAGGTACGTGCCGCTGGTCGGCTTATCTAATGCGCCCAGCATGTTCATCATCGTCGATTTACCCGAGCCAGACGGCCCCATGATCGACAAAAAGTCGCCTTCGTAGATCGAGAGCGTCACCCCATTTAGCGCGCGCACTTTGTACTCACCCATCGTGTACACTTTGGTGAGTTCTTTAATGGTGATGACGGATTTACGGCCGTTTTCGTTCATAATTCCTTCTCAACAAACCCTAAGGGTTTGTCATGCATCAGTTTTAAGATTACAAAGTAAAACCCTTCGGGTTTACTCCCCTGAACTGAACAGATTAAATGCTTCACGGTCATTGGTCAGCACCACCGTATCACCTGCACTCAGGCCAGAAAGAACTTCACTAAATTGCTCATTGCGCAAGCCAGTCTCGACCACCACTTCTTCGATGGTGCCACTTGCCTGCAATATATTCACAAACGCCTCACCCGTCTCCCGGTTCAGGCGGATGGCCCAGTTGGGCACAGTCAGTACGTCATCTACCTCATCTACTACAATCGAGGCACTGGCACTCATGCCCGGCCGCAATTCGTCTGCCTGGGCAGAGTCGATGTTGATCGTTACCAAATAGGTGACGACACCGCCAGACGTGGCAGAAGTAGGCGCAATGTCGGAAATAGTGCCAGAAACGGCCGTGTCCGGCAGCGCATCCACACTCACCTCCACCTCCTGCCCCAAGGCAATCTCATCAATATCAATCTCGTCCACACTCACCGTAATGTGGAACGCAGCTTCATTCACCACGGTGATGGCCGGCGCACCAGGCGAGGCTAGCTCACCCTCATTGATAATCACGTTGGCCACCGTGCCAGCAATCGGGGCTACAATTTGCGACTGAGCCAGCCGCAGCTCAGCCAAATCCAGATTTGTTTGGGCGGCTGCCACCTGCGCCTCCATCACCGCAATCTCATTTTCCCCTGGTGGCTCCAATAAACGATCGTAAGCTGCCTGTGCCCGCGCCAGATTGGCCTCTGCAGCCTGCACGTTGCCTTGTGCCGCTTGCACCCCAGCTTGAGCATTGGCAATCGCGGCATCCGCTAGCTGGATGTCAGCTGGGCGGGCGCTCGTTTGCACATCTTGCAATGCGGCTTCGGCCGCTGACAGCGACGCATTGGCGCTTTCTAAAGCGGCCCGCGCGGCCTCTTCCGGCGCGCCTAATGCCGGACAAACCTCATCCCCACCACCCGGTGGCGTAAAACACTCCAGCGTTTGGTTATGGGCTTCTTCAGCGTTCTTCTGGGCCTGCCGCGCCGCAGCCAAATTAGCTTCTGCTTGAGCTACCTGACCGGGGGTCGGTCCGGCTAATAATTGGGCTTTTTGCGCCTGAGCTTGCAAAACGGCCGCTTCCGCTGAAGCCAAGTTTGCCTGAGCCACCGCTACATTCGCCTCAGCTGCCGCTACATCCGCTTCAGCACTGGCCAGCGTTGCTGCCGACGGCTCTGCCTCAACCAGCTGCTGCAAGGTTAACTCCTGAATCCGCAGAGCATCCTCAGCCTGCTGCACCGCCAGGGCCAACTCATCCGTGTTCAGCGTAGCCAGCACATCACCAACAGCCACTGTCTGGCCGCGCACCACATCCACTTGCTGAATCGTTCCGCCCAACCCAAACGTCAAAGACACGAGTGATTCTGGCTCAATAGAGCCTATGGCGTTCACCGTAGCCGTCACCTGACCACGTTCCACATTTGCTTCCCGCAAAATTTCAGGCTGTGCCTCATCAGCCGCCTGTTGTTGCTGCTGGATAACAAAATAGCCAACTCCAAGGAGAAGGATAATGCCTATGATAATTCCTATTCTGCGCATCTGTATTCCTTAATTTTTTCTATATGCCTATGCGATTGTCGGCAAAACGGTTTTGCAGAAAACACCAGGCAATTAAGCCAATTACCTGAGCAAAAGCAAACTTATCAAGCTCTCATAATTTTATAAACGTTCCCACCTTCACAGAAATGCTCATGAGCTGGGCAAAACCTTTACAAACCGACCGTTTAAATTATACGAGCCTGCTTAAAATTGCACAGGTCCAGGCGTAAAATCACCCCAAACTTTAAGCTTGAACGCGCAGTTGCTATGCATTTTTTCTTATGTTAAAATTGTGAAAACTTACACGAATAAGCTTTGCAATCATTCTATCAGGCAGTTCTTCATAATTTCACTTACAGAAATCATACCTAAATTTTCTCTGTAAGAGCTTGAGGCAATACGCTGTGGCAAGGGAAATACCAGATATTGTCATTGGCCGTCTACCAGTCTACTTGCGTGAACTCACTCGATTAGCAGAAGACGAAGGCAAAATCAATACATCCTCCCATGAACTGGGAAAGCGTTTGGGCATTAGTTCAGCTCAAATTCGTAAAGATTTGTCTCACTTCGGTGAGTTTGGCAAGCAGGGTACCGGCTACCATATTAAATATCTAATCGAACAATTACGGGATATTTTGCACCTTACCCAGGAATGGGATGTTGTCCTGGTTGGTGCAGGTTACCTGGGCCATGCTCTGGCACATTATCACGGCTTTCACCGCCGAGGTTTCCGCATTTCCTGGATATTTGATAACGATCCAGCCAAAATTGGCCTGCAAATGGATGAACTGGTTGTTTTGGATGTAGCCAATCTAGAAAAAGTCATTTCAGAAAACAATGTAAAGATGGCCATTATCGCCGTATCTACAAACCAGGCACAGGAAATTACAGATCGGCTCGTTGCTGTAGGGGTTCGATCTATCTTGAGCTATGCGCCCATTCACCTCAACGTCCCGCCTGGGGTAGAGATTAGTTACAGTGATCCTGTCGTTCAGCTACAACGCATGACATATTATTTAGCTTAAACAAAACAATTCTCGCTTACAATAAATAAGCCCTGGCGATTAATTTCTGCCAGGGCTTTTTATTTTGCTTGAAGGAAATCTAAACGGCCGCTTACAGGTCTGGAATACTGCGTTGCAAAATGGGCAGCTCTGCGAGCGCTTTACCGGCACCCAACGCCGTACAGGCGATAGGATTATCAGCAACGTAGGCAGGCACGCCCGTTTCCCGTGTCAGCAAGGTGTCTATTTCGCGCAGCAGCGCTGTGCCACCGGCCAAGGCCATCCCCCGGTCAATGATGTCTGAGGAAAGTTCCGGCGGCGTCTTGGCCAACACGGCCCGCACCACATTAACGATAGCAGCCAATGGTTCGGACACAGCCTCAACAACCTCGCTAGAGGTAATGGTGATGGTTTTGGGTAAACCGGCAACCTGATCCCGACCCTGAACTTGCATATCCAGCTGATCGTCCAGGTCAATTGCCGAGCCAATCTTAATTTTGATGGCTTCGGCCGTCGGTTCACCAATCACCAGGTTGTACTTTTTACGAATGTAGTTGATGATAGCTTCGTCTAGATGAACCCCACCCACACGAACCGATTCGGCACAAACGATACCGTTCATAGAGACAACGGCCGCTTCCGTAGAACCGCCGCCCATATCAATAATCATATTGCCTGTGGGGGTGCCAATCGGCAAACCAGCCCCGATGGCCGCTGCCAATGGCTCAGGAATCAAATGAACGGGATCACGTGCCCCAGCGGCCAAGGCAGCTTCTTTCACTGCACGGCGCTCCACACTTGTCACACCGTAAGGCACGCTGATCATCACCACAGGCTTGCGCAGTCGCAACCGTCCTGCCACCTTACCGATGAAATATTCCAGCATCCCCTGGGTAACGAAATAGTCGGCAATCACACCATCGCGCAACGGCCGTATCACTTCAATTGCTTCGGGGGTACGACCGTACATCTCCTTGGCCGCACGGCCCACCTCCACAATCGTCGTCTTGTTCTCATCCTCCCGGATTGCCACAACCGAGGGCTCTTGGAGTACCACCCCACGACCCTGATCATGAACCAGAACATTTACCGTGCCTAAATCAATGGCAACATACGGCGTAAAGAGTGCCACTATTAATTTTCATCCTGCTGGGGAGTTGTCGGGCCAGTCGCCATTTCCCGCCGCCGTCGGCCACTGTGTCGCCGCCCAACATCCAAGCGAATCTGCGCCCGCATTAAAGAAGCCTGAATCTGAGCATAACGATCCGGATCGTCCGTCACACCCTCTTCCATCGCTTGTTCAGCTCGTTCACGTGCCCGCTCGGCCCGTTCAATATCAATCTCTTCCGCCTGTTCAGCTGAATCGGCCAAGATAACCACCTTATCGGGCTGCACCTCTGCATAGCCGCCCCCAATGGCAAAATGCTCTTCTTCACCATCTGGATGCCGCACGGAAATCTCGCCAAAAGCCAGGGTTGTCAGCAAAGCAGAATGATTCGGCAAAATACCCATCCGCCCCTCAGTGCCTGGCAAAGAAACCGAAGCCACCTGTTGGCTAAAAACCGTTCGTTCCTGTGTCACAATATCACATTGTATTGTCATAGACTCACCAATTTCGGTAATCGGTATACAGTAATCGGTAATCAGTGTTCAGTTTTGTTACTGATTACCGATTACCGACCTACTGATTACTGTTCACCGGCAACTACGCCGTAGCGCGTAGTTTTTCTGCCTTTTCAACAGCCTGATCAATGGTACCCACCATGTAGAAAGCCTGTTCCGGCAAATCATCATGTTTGCCGTCCAGAATTTCACGGAAGCCGCGTACGGTCTCCCGGGTTGGCACATACTGTCCTTGCAAGCCGTGGAACTTCTCGGCCACAAACATCGGCTGGCCCAGGAAACGTTCAATCTTACGCGCCCGAGCAACCAATAATTTCTGGTCTTCGCTCAATTCATCAATACCCAGAATAGCAATGATGTCTTGCAGGTCATTGTAGGTCTGCAAAACTTGTTTCACTTCACGGGCCGTGCGGTAATGTTCTTCACCCACCACATCGGGCTGCAAAGCTCGGCTAGAAGATGACAGCGGATCCACGGCTGGGAAAATACCCTTGGCAAACACGCCACGATCCAGCGTCAAGCTGGCGTCGATATGGGCAAAGGTAACCACCGGAGCCGGGTCGGAGTAATCATCAGCTGGTACGTAAATAGCTTGCAGTGAAGTGATAGAGCCAGTCTTGGTAGAGGTAATGCGCTCTTGCAGCGCCCCCATCTCCGCCGCCAGCGTGGGCTGGTAGCCAACTGCGCTAGGCATACGCCCTAGCAACGCGGACATTTCTGATCCAGCCAAAACGTAACGATAGATATTGTCGATGAAAAGCAACACGTCGCGCCCTTCATCACGGAAAAACTCAGCCATTGCCAAGCCAGTCAAAGCCACACGAAGCCGCACGCCGGGCGTTTCATTCATCTGACCAAAAACCATGGCCACAGAATCTTGTACGCCATACTCCTGCATTTCGTAGTACAGGTCGGTCCCTTCACGGGTACGTTCGCCCACGCCTGCAAATACAGACACACCTTCATGCTCACGAGCCACGGAGCGAATCAATTCAGCAATGGTGACTGTTTTACCCGTACCTGCACCACCATAAATCCCGGTCTTACCACCTTTGATAAAGGGGGCAATGAGGTCAATAACCTTCATGCCGGTTTCAAAGGTTTCAATTGCCGTGCTTTGCTCTTGAAATTCAGGGGCATCCCGGTGAATGGGGTAGTACACGTCAGATTCGGGGGTCGGCATACCGTCAATCGCGTTGCCAACAACGTCAAAAATACGGCCGAGTGTCACTGGCCCAACAGGAACACGAATTGGGTTACCTGTAGTTTCCACATCCAAACCACGTGGCAAACCGTCGGTAGAACCCATCGCCACGGTCCGTACCAAACCGCCACCTAAATGCTGCTGAACTTCAAGTACCAACTGCCCAGCGTCTGCCGCCACGGTCAGTGCCTCATAAATTTCAGGAATTTCTTCTTCTGCAAAAGCAACGTCTACCACAACACCACGAATTGCAGAAATCTTGCCTGTAGCCATGTAAATCCTCCAAATTATGCTTTGGTAGCAATACGGCCGTATTGCCCATCAGCCTAACTATTTTGTGATAATGCCTCTGCACCACCCACGATGTCCAAAATCTCACTGGTAATGCTGGCCTGCCGCGCTTTGTTGCGCTCCAATGTTAATATCTCCACCAGTTCCCCGGCGTTATCCGTGGCGTTATTCATCGCCACATAGCGTGCACTATGTTCACTGGCCTGGGATTCCAAAACAGATTGATACACCTGTAAATCAGTGAATCGGGGAACAACCGTATTTAACAGCTCTTCTGCGCCAGGTTCATAGGCATAAACCCGATCCGATACGCCAGTTAGGTCTACGCTAGAAACGTATTCGGCCACCGCCATATCGCTAAAATCCGTTGGTTTCAACGGAAGAAGCTGTTTAATAGATGTCCGTCTAGAAATCAGGTTGATAAAATCTGTGTATCCCACAAACACCTGGTCCACCTTGCCATTCAGAAAATCATCCGTCACAATTTGAGAAATTGGCGTCACATCTAAAATTGAAGGTGAATCGGGAATGTTGTCAAACGAGGCCACAACGTTGTAGCCACGCCGAATCATTAAATCGCGTCCTTTGCGCCCCACAGCAATAATCTGCACAGGTACCTTCCAGGCAGACAGAAAACGTTCGGCATAGCTAACCATATTGCTATTAAAAGCACCGGCCAGGCCACGATTTCCTGTGATCAAAATGAGGGCAATGTTTTTAATTTCTGACCGCGCTGTCAGTAGCGGATGGCCATTTTCACCAACGCCGGGCTGCGAAGCCAGATTGTTCAAAATTTCAAACGCTTTGCCCGCATAGGCCCGCGTCGCTTCTACCTGACGCTGCGCTTTATTGGCTTTGGATGCAGAAACGGCCGCTAAAGCACTCGTCACCTGAGAGATATTTTTGATACTTTTTATACGCTTACTTAACTCGCGTTCGGTAGCCACAAATCTCTCCTATGAATTTGTCCAGCTGGCGTTAAAGTCCTCAATTGCCTGCTTCAAATTGCCTTCAATTTCGTCGTTCCAGGCACCTGTCTTCAACGGAGCGGCAACTTCAGGATGAGCCGAATCAATATAGCGCACCAGTTCGCGTTCCCAGCGAGAAATATCTTTTACGGCCACTTTATCCAAATAGCCACGAGCACCAGCATAAATGAGCATCACTTGATGCTCCAATGACCAGGGGCTGTACTGAAGCTGCTTCAACAGTTCCATCAAACGCTCACCACGGGACAACTGACGCTGTGTGGCGGCGTCCAAATCTGAACCAAACTGAGCAAAAGCCGCCAATTCACGATACTGGGAAAGGTCAGACTTCAAACCACCAGAAACTTTACTCATCGCTCGTTTCTGAGCAGCGCTACCCACGCGGGAAACGGACAAACCAGTGTTAATAGCTGGCCGTTGACCGGCGTTAAACAAATCGGTTTCCAAGAAAATCTGGCCATCGGTGATGGAGATAACGTTGGTAGGAATGTAAGCCGACACGTCGCCCAGCAGCGTTTCGATGATGGGCAAAGCAGTGAGTGAGCCACCAGTTCCGGGGATTTTCACAACTTCATATTTATCTTTGTCATCCATCGCTTCGAGGGCTTTTTCGTAATGCTCTTCTTCAAGATTGCCGAAGTAAACTTCGCCATTCACACCTTTACTGTCGGCGGTCACTTCGGTACCTTTCTCCACAATAATCCATTCATCACGCAGACGAACAGCGCGTTCCAGCAGGGTGCTGTGCAAGGAGAAAATATCACCAGGATACGCTTCACGACCAGGGGGGCGGCGCAAAATCAAGGACATTTGGCGATACGCCCAGGCATGCTTGGAAAGGTCATCATAAATAACCAAAGCATCTTTACCCTGATCCATGAACTCTTCACCAATCGTACAGCCGGTGTACGGCGCAAAATATTGCAGCGGTGCCGGGTCAGACGCGCCAGCGACAACAACGGTTGTATATTCCATTGCGCCATAGCGCTCAAGCGTGTCTACCACTTGGGCCACCTGCCCTACGCGCTGGCCAATGGCAACATAGATACAAATCATGTCGCCACCTTTCTGGTTGATAATGGTGTCCAGGCAGATAGCGGTTTTACCCGTTTGGCGGTCGCCAATGATCAGCTCACGCTGGCCACGGCCGATGGGAAACATGGCGTCGATAGCGATAATACCGGTCTGTACTGGCGTATCTACACCTTTACGTTGAATAACGCCGGGAGCGGTTCGCTGGATAGGGCGAATTTTGGTGGTGTTGAGCGGCCCTTTGCCATCAACGGGGTTGCCGAGCGGGTCTACCACACGGCCAATGAGGGCATCACCAACGGGGACAGAGGCAATACGGCCTGTGGCACGCACTTCATCACCAACCTGGATGGTGGCATAGTCACCCATGACCACAACACCTACCATACCTGCTTGAAGATCCAAAGCCAGGCCGGCTGCGCCGTTGCTAAATTCCACCAGTTCGCTGGCCTTTACATCAGCCAGGCCATCAACCAGGGCAATACCGTCGTAAACGGCCGTTACCGTCCCAACACTACGCGCCTCAACTTGATGATCAAAATCTTGAATTTGCTGTAAAAGTGAATCTGTGATGTTTTTAAAATCTGGGGCAAGGGTTGCCATCCACCAACCTCCTCTGAGAGTTCATAATATATGTTGTGCGATCAATCTTTGCAGACACAACATACAGATGTTGAAGTTTTTATTTTAGACTTGTTAATCTCTAGATTTTTTCTTACCGCGTGGTTATCCAGGCCACAACAGCGAGGGGCATCGATGCAAACTGCAACAAGTTCTCAAGAAAATTATGACTCTTTGCCGTTTGCATTTGGGAGAATAAAAGTTAGTTTCCTACCTATAGAGGTTTCAAGTTCTTTTATTCTCCACCTATCCAGGTTACAGGAATCACCTGCCAGTTCCCCTGGGATGCGTCGAAAATATACCTTACCTAAGGCCATTTGTCCAACAGCTCTGTAGCAATTTTTGTTCGAGTGAGTCGTCTATTGTGTTTTTTATCACAAGCTGCCCACTGCGTCAACGTGCAGATCGTTTCAGGTGCGGATAAACTTGCCCCATGTTTGCACAAGATTTGGCGGAGAAACGGCCGTTCCCAAACACCTACTATCGCTGGGCAATCGTGCTTTTTGTTCTGCTGGCCTTTGGCCTACGGCTGCACAACGCCGAGATGTTTAGCTTCTGGACCGATGAAGGGCTAACGCCGCTCAGGTCTGGCTACTCAATTCCCGAAATATTGAGCAACCACGTCACTATCCAGGAAGGGGTGACCAACGACACTCACCCACCTTTTTTCTTCCTAATTATTCATTTTACCCGGCAGCTGTTTGGCGAGTCTGATTTTGCTTATCGGTTTCCAGCTTTGTTAGCTGGCGTGCTACTGGTGCCACTGTTGGCACAAGTGGGTCGACGGATGCGCGGCGCGTGGCTGGGTGTGGTGGTGGCTGGGTTAACGGCCGTTAATCCACTGCAAATCTGGTACGCCAACGAAGCGCGCATGTACACCCTGGCGGTTTTGCTAGTAACGGCCGCATCGTACATTTTGTGGCAGCTGATTGCTCGGGTAAACAAGGAGGGGCAACTTTCTAGCCAAACCATCATTCGACACCTGACCTTATATTTGCTGCTGGGTGGTTTGGCAATTTATACTCTTTACACGGTAGCCCTTTTGATTTTGGGGCAAGGGGTATTTTGGCTGCTTATTTTATGGCGACAGGGGCATAAGCGCCTGCTACTGGGGACAACCGCAGTGGCTCTGGCCATCGCCGCACCACTAATTCCTTATACCATTCCCCGCTTGTTTAGTGGTTATGAAGCCAATTTTTATTATGTTTCCCCTTGGATTATGCTGCAAGATGTGGTGCGCTTCTTTGCTTTGGGGCGCAGTGTAGATTTCGAGGCAGTGGGCATTATTGGGCTTAATGTGGGCATCTTATTGTTGCTTTTGCTGGGTTTGTGGGGAGCTAAGGGCAGCTGGCGACGGCCGTTCTTGCTGGTTTGGCTACTGACACTTGTATTTGGGTTAATGATTGGCTCTATTCTCTTTAAGCCAATGTACCAGGGCGTGCGCCACATCATGTTGGGCAGCCCGGCCTTTTTGCTGTTGCTGGGCTGGGGAGTTATCGTTTTGGCAGAACAGGTGTGGCGAACCAAAGGCAGTGTGCGTTTTTTATGGACTGCGGGATTGGTCGTGGGGCTGGCAGTGGTAGCCATTGGACCGGTGACGGCGCTGGACAATTATTATAACGGCCGTTTTGGCAAAGATGATTTCCACAGCTTGATTGAATATGTGGAGGCACGCGCCGGAACCAATGACATCATCGTCTATAACAACGCCATTTTGCTGCCCCTGCACAACCATTACCAACAAAGGCCCGACATTGCCGTAACCGCGTCGCCCATCTACCCAACACGAGCCGACACCAGCCCGCCGCAACTAGCCGAACTGGCCCAAACTTACGAGCACATCTGGTTTGTCACCGATCCGCCCGCTGATGGCCGGGACGCCAACCACACCGTGCAGCAGTGGCTGGATGATGAACTGCTGCTGGTAGAGAGTACCTTTTTCGATTCGCATACGGTAGAAGTGCGGGTGCGCGCCTACGATACTGCTCCAGCTACTCTGGAAACCTTGCCGGAAAACGGCCGTTCCCTCAACATCGGCTGGCCCAATTACCCACAACTGGTAGGAATAACGCTACCAACAGATGCTCCGGTTACCGAACCGGCTATCTGGCTGGATTTATTCTGGCGAAGCCAACCGCCCTCATCACGAAATGGCCTGCGCTTTCAGCTACAAGGGCCAGACGGCCGTACCGATTGGCAAACAGTGGAAACGGCCGTCGATGTGGAAAAATCCTGGCAAACAAATGGCTTGAACCGGCGCAGCACCATCCTTCCCCTGCCTAGTGGCACCCCGCCCGGCAGCTACACCATCCTGGTTCAACCGCTGTACCTCGCTGAGGTACCCCAGGTTTTGGGCCAACCAGCAGCCATCGGCCAAATTGAAATCGCTGCCGACACCACCGCCCAGGCCGATTGGCCGCGCCCGCCCGCCGAGGCCACGTTTGCCAATGGCGTAACGCTGCAAAAGGTGGCTCTAGCGGATACGGCCGTTCGTCCCGGCCACAATCTTCCGCTCACCCTCTTCTGGCAAATAAACAGCGACGCGACACTCACCAATCTGCACTATGAACTGCGTGTTATCGCCCCCGACGGCTCAGTTTTGCGCCGTCAAAGTGACCCACCAGGGGCCAGGTGGCTAGCCGAGTGGCGGCCAGGCCAGCTGCTGCGAGAACCAACTGGCCTCTATTTCCCACCAGAAACTACGCCTGGAACGTACCGTTTGGAAATGCAGTTAAGGGAAAATGAAGAGGCGGTGGCAGGACGGCCGTTCTGGTGGCCATTCTCCCAAGAAACCATTCGCTTGGGCACAATTGAGGTCACCCCCTGGCCGCTGCAAACCGAACTGCCACAAGGCAGCACCTTAGTAGAGGCCCGGTTTGGCAACCACATTCAGCTGCACAGCTACAATTTGTCCGTAGAACCAGCAGCAGTTGAGCTGACCTTGTATTGGCAGGCCAAATCAGAACCCGAAACTGGCTGGTTTGTGTTCGTCCATCTGGTGGATGCCGCTGGGGAGATTGTAGCCCAGCGGGATTTTGTGCCTGCCGAGGGGCTGCGCCCCACCACTGGCTGGCGCGCCAATGAAGTGATTGACGACAGGCACCAACTGCCATTGCCAGCGGATTTGCCGCCAGGCATCTACACGATTCGCGTCGGTTTGTTTGAGCCAGACAGTTTTGCTCGGCCGTCTGTCAGCCAAAATGGCCAGCCCCAGCCCGACAATCAGCTAAATCTAGTGAAGCTGCGCCTGCCATGAAACAAAGGTTACTGCCGCTCATTCTGGCCCTTTACTTACTGATTACACTGGCTTATGGCGTCGTTAATCCCTTGTTTGAAGCCCCAGATGAACATTGGCACTTTTTTACGGCTGTTTACCTCGCCGAAAACAAACGTCTGCCTGTGGTGGAAGACAAGTACGATACCTGGCTCAGCCAGGAAGCAGCCCAGCCCCCCCTCTACTACATGTTAGGCGCAGCCCTGATTGCCCCGCTGGACACCAGCAGCGCCCGCGAAGAGGTCTGGCTCAATCCGTTTGGCACGCAGGGCATTGGCAACGCCGCCGCGCTGGTCAACCGCAACCAGATCATCCACACCGCTGCCGAAGCGTGGCCCTGGCACGGCACCGTGCTGGCGGCCCATTTGCTGCGTATCTTCTCCACGCTGCTGGGGCTGGGCACGCTGCTGGCCATTTATCACAGCGCCCGCCTTCTGTGGCCCGATGATGCCAAACGGCCGTTGTTGGCCACGGCGCTGGTTGCTTTTTTGCCCCAGTTCAACTTTCAACATGCGGCCGTTAGCAATGATGCCCTCATTATTTTTTTGTGTACCGTCGCGCTGTGGCAGCTTATCTGGCTGTGGCACCATCCACTGGCGACGCGTCGCCTGGTGCTGCTGGGCATCACCATTGGGTTGGCGGCACTGAGCAAAAATGCCGGGGCGCTGCTGCTGGTTTTTGCCATTGGCTTTTTGGCGGTGCGCAGCTTGAAAGATGGGTTTGATGAGTGGCAGAGAAAATTGGGACGTGTGGGTTGGCAAACGGCCGTCTCCCTTCTGCTCCCCGTTTTGCTCATTGCAGGCTGGCTTTGGTGGCGCAACTGGCAGCTTTATGGCGATTGGACCGCCACCAGTCAGTTTATCCGCCTTGCGGGCGGCGACAGGGGCTACACGCTGCTTCAGGTGCTGGCCGAAAGCGGCGGGCTGTGGCGCTCGCTTTTTGCTGTTTTTGGCTGGTTCAACTTGCTTGCTCCAGCCTGGGTGTACTGGATTTGGAATGGAGTGGCGCTGATTGGAATTTCAGGAATGGTGAGATTAGAGATTAGAGATTGGAGATTAGGAAAAGCTGCCAATCTCCAAAATAATCTCCTCCCCCTGCTGCTCTTCGGCTGGGTGCTGGCTGTGTATGCTGGACTGGTGCTGTTTATGCTGCGCACCCCGGCGGCACAAGGGCGGCTGCTGTTTCCCGCCATTTTGCCGTTGGCGCTGGGATTAGCTTATGGATTGGGCAGTTGGCGCTGGCAGCCACTTTACTGGCTGGCTCCTATTCTGGCGCTGCTAACCACGCTTTATAGCTTGTGGGGCGTGATTGCTCCGGCCTACCAGCCGCCGCCCATCCTGGCCAATTTGCCTGATGAGGCAATACCTTTGCACCAGGAAATGGGCGCTGATTTGACGCTGCTTGGAGTAGAGATGGAAACGGAAACGGCCGTTCCTAATGACACAATCTGGTTCACACTCTACTGGCAAGCTGAGTCCACCCCGCAAATTCCGCCAGAGCTGGTGGTAAATATTTTGGGCCGCTCGCTAACCCCCATCGGCAATAGCCACAGCTTCCATGGACGCGGCCTGTTCCCGGCTACGGAATGGCCCACCGGCAGCATTGTGGCCGACCGGATGGGAATTCGACTGACGGATGAGATGGAAACGCCCGTGCTGGCACAGATGTTTGTGCGGCTGGTAGATGATGTGTCGCTGGATCCGCCGAGCGTGCCAGTGAGCAGCGTGAAAATTGTGCCAGCTGATTGGCGCAAACCGGTCGAAACTGTTTTGGCGGAGATTGGTGGGGCAGTGCAGTTAACAACCGTTTCCAGCCCACCACCCCAAGCCAGCCCTGGCGACACAATTGAGATTAATGTCACCTGGCAGGTCATCGCCCCCCCGCAGGCCGATTGGACAACGCTTCTGCATCTAGCCGAGCCAAACCAGCCGCCGTTGGCAACTGGGGATAGTCCGCCGTTGAATGGCGACTACCCTACCCATGTCTGGGCCGTTGGTGAGGTTTTCAGTGACACGTACACGCTGACACTACCGGATGATTTGCCAAACGGCCGTTACCCCCTCTGGATCGGCATGTACAACAGTGAAACCATCGAACGCCTGCCGTTAACCGTCAACGGTGAACCGCAACCCAACCAGGTTTACCAGATTGGCACGATTGAAATCGTCTCTCCCTAAATTGTCATTCTGGCCGCCGGGAAGAATCCCTTTAAAGACCATTGGACCCAGAGGCATTGCCTGCGAAGGAGTGCGTGCCAGGTACTCTAGGTGAGGGATCGTTAGGGACTAATGGTGATCGTCTGCAATTGCACCCGGTCGTCCAGTTCGCTGTGGGGGCCGCTAACGGGCAGACGCTGGCCGGTTGCCAGCAGGTAGAGGCCCACCTGCAACTGATATTCACCCGGCGGCACATCGGCAAACCAGGAACGGCCGTCCACAATCAGCTCACCCTCACCCCAAAACGATGTTGGATACAGGCCATCCAGCGGCTGGCCATCCTGCCCGGCAACAAACTCCCCGTCTGGCGTGAGCAGATGAACAAAAACGGTGTAATCTTCGCTAACGGCCGTTTCCACCTGCCAAAACAGCGCCAATTCCAGCGGCTCACGCAGCGACACCGTCTCTGGCACCAGGGCATGGGAGAGCACAAGCCCATCGCCAAAGGTGGTGCCGATGGGTTGGGCCTGGGAGGGAACGGCCGTTTCCAGCGGTGGCTGCTTTAACCGGGCCACTGCCGTCGTCACGTCTCCCCCCAAATCCATCAGGGGCAGCCACCCTTCGCCATCTGAGCGCAGCAATGAAAGCTGCACCGTGTAAGCCGCCGGCGCTTCCTCCGGCAAGGACAGGGTGTAGGCATCCCTTACCAGCTGCCCGGCAGCCCAATTGGCCATTACGCTATAGCCGGGCGTGGGATTGACGAACGTTTGGCGGGGCACGCCCTGGCCATCCAGCAAAGTCAGCGCCACCCGGTACGAATCGGCGGGCGGCTGGAGCGCCTGCCAGTACAGCGTGAGCTTGTTGGGCAGCTCCGTTTGCACGCCCACCAGCTGAATTTCATTGTTGAAGTTGCCTGCGGCGGGTTGAGGAATGTGAGGAATACGGCCGTTCACCGCATGAACCACCAGCGGCGAATCAAACCGATCCAGCCAGCCCACCTTGGCCAGCAGTAGCAAAATCAATAGCCCCACCATCGCCAAAGCAGAACCGCTCCGTAGTTTCTTTGATGAAGCTAACCGCAGAGAGCGCGGAGAACGCGGAGAACGCAGAGAATTAGAAAACTCCGCGCTCTCTGCATCCTCTGCGGTTAAAAAGATGTGGTTTGGTTCTTTTAGCAGCAAAAAAACGCCAAGCAGCAAGCTCGTCACTGACAAAAAATCAGCCAGCCAGCGGATGGGGGTGCGACCAAATTGCAGAATGAGTGTGTGGCTGCCCCCTGGAACTGTGACTTGGAGACGGCCGTTTTCATCCGAATCAACCGGCACCGGCACACCATCCAGCCGCGCCTGCCAGCCAGGGAAGATGTGGCTGGCGAAGGTGAGCGTTTGCGATTGAGCGAAATTGGTTTGCCAAACGGCCGTCCACGGATCGCTTTCTTGCACAATGAGATCGGTGGCAGGAACGGCTGTCAGCAGCTTGTCTGCCAAAGAAGAACCTTCGGCCACGACGGGGCCAGACGGCCATTCAGTCACTTTGGCATCGCTGTACTCGCCCCAAGCCGTCAAGCCGATGATTTGGTATTTTTGCTGAACGGCCGTTACATCTGCCAATGTCGGTTGGGCAGGCAAATCCGCCCAGCGCGGCGGGTACAAATTCGGCACCAAATTGACATAACTCAAGAAAATCACAGCAACTAAGCCTACCAAATACTGTTTACTGAATACTGAATACCGATTACTGATCACCAAACGAAGCCCGGCCAACGGCAAAAAGAAAACCGGCACATCCAGCAGCCGCCAGGGAAACTGCAAGCCGCGCAGCGGGGCAACCAGCCGCCAAATCAATTCGGAAACAGGCAGTGTCAGGAACAAAACGCCCCAACCGAGCAGCCCGGCAGCAAAAAAGAGCGCATCCCGCGCCGGAAACTCGTCTTTTTTGCGCCGCCACTGCCACAATGACCAACCGGAAACGGCCGTTCCCCCCGCCCCCAACAGCAAAGCCACCAACCCAACCGTTTTAGGCAGATACGCGCCGCGCAGTTCAGCAACGGCCGTTCCTGGCCAAGCCCAGAGCGACGTGAAATGATCGCCGTAAAACACCTTGCCCGCTTCGGCCGCGTAACGCGTCTGCTGAATTTCGGTCAGGGCGGGCAACCAGGCAAAAGCGGAAAGCGCCAATCCCAAGCCAAACATCCCCGCCAGTGCCAGCCAGCGCCGCCGGGCATTGTGTGATTGAGCCACGACGGCCACCGCACCCCATACCAGCAACGGCCCCAGCAGCAGCAAGCTGGCTGCCGTGTGCGAAAGCATCAGCAAGGCGACAGTTACTGCGCCAACCGCAATTCGACGAGGAGACGGCCGTTCCCCCACCCGCCAGATCATCCAGGCTACCAGCGGCACAAATGCCAACGCCAAACTATTGGATGTGCTGCCTCGGCTATAAATTTGGGCAGCAAGATGGGGTGAGAGGGTGAAAACGGCCGTAGCCAGCAACCCACCAAGCTCGCCAGCCAATGCCCGCCCCAAACCAAACATGCCCACAGCCCCCAGCAACAAGCACAAAGCAAACAGCAAATTGATGGCAATGGCTGCCTGTTGCCCCACCAGCCAGTAAAGCGCCGTCAGCAAAAAGGCGCTCAGTGGCGGATAAAAGGTAAACAGCGGCGAGCCGTAGCCGTAAATCAGGTCTGGCTGCCAGCGGGCCAGCGGCACGCCAGCCGCCCACTGCGCGTTTACCAGCGGAATACGGAAATAGTGCAGCAGGAGGTCATCCCCTTGCGGCGGGAGTTCCCACAGCGGTTGTGCTGCCAACGCAGTAATGAGCAGCACCGCCAGCCAGGGCCAAAACGGTCGTAGCCTGCCTGAACCAATCATGGCCGTAATGGTAAAGTGGACGAGGGGAAAAGACCACCACGAATAAAACGAATAGACGAATAGCACGAATCTTTTAATGATATTCGCCTCATTCGTCTATTCGTGCCATTTGTGTTTTGCTTTTAGGAAGTACCCAAATCTTACCGCCTGCGTTAAACTTAAACGTGGGAGTGATTGTGTCCCGGTGGGCGCCCCAGTCTTCAAAATTGGTGGCCGGCTGCGCTGAGCAGGCGGCGGTGGGTTCGACTCCCATTCACTCCCGCCTATAAAAAAGCCCTGTCAACAAATTGACAGGGCTTTTTGCGTTTTTAGCTTCAGCTGACAGTCACTTTGGTTTAGTGGCTGTTTTGCATCACAATGTCCTGCACGGGCAGGCCGCTAGGCACGCTGGCGGGCACATAATGATCCAAATGGGTAACGGCCGGATCGGTGAGTGTGTGCAGGAAGGCCAGCAGCGCCACAATCTCGGTATTGCTGAGGGCACGCTCTGGGGCCAAAGCTGGATCGACGTAATCTAGCATTTCTGCCAAAAGCGCGGGATCGTTCTGAAACGTATCGACTAAATCTGGATGCAGATGTTCGGTTGGATCGTATGTGAGCAGAGAGGTTTCCGGATCGAGATGGTGTGCTACGGCCGATTCCAGCGTAGCAAACGCGCCATCATGCATGTAAGGGCCACTCACCGCTACATTATGCAGCGACGGCGTGCGGAAGGCATACATGTCGCTCGTTGCGTCCGTTTCGCGCCAGCGTCCCAAATCCAGCGGCGACTCATTACCCTTACCCGGCCCCACCTGCGGCACCGCCAACGCATGCGGCGTCTGATCGGTTAGCAGGCTGCCACTGTGACAGTTGGCACAGCCTGCCGCGCCATAAAACAAGAGCGCACCCTCTTTCTCCAATGCGGTTATCGCTGTCGAATCACCGTTCAAATAATTGTTCCACGGACTATTGGGCAAAGAATAGGCTTGAATCTCAAAGGCAGCGATGGCGTTGGCGGCATGGGCAAAGGTGAGATTCTCCACAGCCACGTCAGGATAAGCAGCCTGAAACAGTGCCACGTATTTTGGGTAAGACAGCAGCCGCTCCATCAATCCGGCCCAAATAGCGGGTAAATCGTCAGCAGCCAAAACAGCAAGCTCGTTGGTGTTGCCCAGCACGTCCACATCACCTGCCGCGCCACGCATTTCATCGGCAGAGGTGACAGGGAACATGGCCTGGGCGGCCAAAACAGTGTCTAACTCAGGCAGCAGCTTTTCGCCCGCAGGCGTATGGAACACGCCATCTTGAATGATAATGCGATTGTCCCAAAACATGGTGGTCCATTCAGCCGAACCTCGATTAAAAACCTCTGGTGCGTTGCGTGGGATGAAGGAACGGCCGTATCCAATCTGCCGGGCTGGCCCCAAACCCGCGCCACCTGTACCAATAGAAACGGGCAAGCCATCCCCACTGCCCTGTGAAGGATGATGGCAGGTAGCGCAAGAGATGTCCCGATTGCCGCTCAGTACTTTGTCGAAAAAGAGCATCTGCCCCAAGGCGGCTTTGGCCGCTTCAGGAGACTCACCTATGTCTAAAGATGTGACCTCGTGAGTGGCTAACGCCGTTTGCAGCTGTGCCTCGACATCTGATGTTTGCTCGCGGCAGGCAATCAGCAGCAAGCCAACGATGAGTAACATTACAATGAATATTCTGTGTCTAACCATTTTTGCTCCCCAATATTGTGGTGTGTGATGTTTAAGCAAGCTGCAAGCTGACTGTTATCCAGCAGTGGTCGCATGCAATTTACTTCCAAGCAAAGATAATTTAATGGATTTTGGCGTTCAAAATCAGATGACTTTTCTCTCAATTTGGCAGAAATGGGGGGGCGAATTCGTCCCAGTCCAGGTCAAGCGCGGTACAATTGGCCCTTATGCTCTCATTAGACAAGCAAAATGAATGGCGCGAACGGTACCGCGCAGCACATCCAGGCTGGCAACCGGCAACAGAACTGTATGCAGACTTGGTCCGCCAGCAGCTGACGCCAGACGCCCAAGTATTGGACATCGGCTGCGGGCGCGGCGGGCTGGTAGAACAGCTCAATCATCCGCTGGATCAGATGGTGGGCATCGATCCGGACTGGCTGTCGCTGCGTGAGCACCGGCTGGGGCTGGCCAGCACGGTTGCTTTTAGCGATGATTTACCGTTTGCTCCAAACACATTTGATGTGGCGTTTGCTAGCTGGGTCTTAGAACATCTGGCACGGCCGTTCCACACTTTCCAATCCATCGCCCGCGTCTTAAAACCAGGTGGCGTGTTTGTGTTCATCACGCCCAACGGCCGTCATCCCCTGGCGCTGCTCAACAAAACGTTGGGCCGTTTGGGGCGTTTGCAGGGGCGATTGGTGGCGGGGTTATACGGCCGTTCCGCCGACGACACCTTTGCCACCCATTACCGCGCCAACAGCCCAAACGATCTGGAGCAATTAGCCACCCAGGCTGGCCTCCGCCTCATCACCTTGCATTCGATTGCCGACCCCACCTACCTGGCCTTTAACCGCCCCCTCTTTCGTTTGATGACTCGTTTTGAGGGTGCGCTCCCCGCCGGACGGAAGATTCACCTGGTCGGGATTTTAGCGAAACAATTCGCCGAGGGCTAAAGCCCCGGCTGCGGTATTGGAAGCCCTTTCAGGGCTAGAATCAGCCTCAAAGAGGCTTTCAAAACTAGCCCAGCCCGTTTACGGCTGAGCGGGTCTTTTCACTTTTTACTGTTCACTCGTAAAATAACCGCATGGAAAACCTATCCTTCACCAAACATCTCTACTACAGTTACATTGGTCGCCTGTACGCATTCGCCTACTTTAGCCAGCGGCGCACCTTTCTAGGCGCCACACACAGCGGCTGGCTGCGCTTTATTGTATTTTGGCTTTTTGTGGCATCAATTGTTTTGCAATGGGGCTGGGTGCTCAGCATTCTCACCTTTTTGTTGTGGGTTTATGTGGGGTTTATTTACCGACGGGCCAAGAAAGAAGGGTATAACAAGTTTATTGTGGAGGATACGGCCGTTCTCCCCTCAGAAACCGTTCAGCCGCTTGAAGCCAACGAAAAAATCACCGTTCGTGCCTCTGGGCGCTACGCTGTCACCACCAAAACAGACACCGTGCTTTTGGTCAAACCGGCCCACTACTGGCACGTCCCCTTGGGCGATCACATCGTCATGGTGGAGTACAAACCCAAGAACTTTCTTTATCAATTTTTCAACGCCCGCACCCTGCAAAAAGTTGAGGCCGGTTGGATTTTGTTTGGCAAGGAACCGATCCGCACCCTGGCCATCACCTTTTTGGAGTCGTGGGGGCCGGACCACAGCAACAATGCGATTGCCTACTTCGTGGGCGGCGGCGCTAACGAAGACATCAGCCGCCTGAAGCCGCGCACCATCTACTTCTCGTTCGAAGACCCTGCTGAACAAGACAAAGTGTGGGCGACCCTGATCAAAGATGCCCGCAATGTGCGGGCATCCCTAACTGCATAATTTTTTGCCACAGAGAACACAGAGGAAAAAGAGAAAAGCCTCTCAAATCTCTGTGCTCTCTGTGGCTAGCTTTTAGCCTTGGAGTAAATCGGTGACGGTACGGCCGAGGACAGAACCTTCGCCGGATGATTTGTTGCCGGTCATTTTGGCGTTTTGCAACACGCGGTCAGCCAGACGGCTGAACGGCAGCGATTGCAGCCAAACACGCCCGGTACCTTGCAGCGTCGCCAGGAAGAGCCCTTCCCCGCCAAAGACCATCGATTTCAGGTTGCCTGCTCGCTGGATGTCGTAATCAATCGTTGATTCAAAAGCGACAATACAGCCGGTATCAACCATGAGCTTTTCGCCATTGAGCCGCTTTTCGACGATGGTGCCGCCGGCGTGAATAAAGACATTGCCATCCCCACGCAGCCGCTGCAAAATGAACCCTTCACCACCAAAAAAGCCTGCGCCCAGCTTCTTGCTAAACGCAATGCTCACCTCGGTGCCTAAGGCAGCACAAAGGAAGGAATCTTTTTGGCAGATCAGTTCGCCATTGGCTTCATCCAGGTCGATGGCAATGATTTTGCCGGGATATGGCGCGCCAAAAGCGACATGCTTTTTGCCCTGGCCGTTGTTGGTGAAGTGGGTCATAAAGATAGATTCGCCCGTGAAGGCCCGCTTGGCCATGCTGCCCAAAGCGCCTAAAAATCCCTGGTCTGGCTTGGAACCATCGCCCATTTTTGTTTCAAAGCCAACGCCGTCTTCCATGTACATCATACCGCCAGCTTCAGCAATGACCGTTTCGCTGGGGTCCAGTTCTACCTCAACAAACTGCAGGTCGTCGCCAAATACTTGGTAATCTACTTCGTGACTTTTTTTCATTTAGAATGCTCCTTTTTGAGAGTGAAAAGTGATAAGTGAATAGTAAAAAGTAGTTGGTTATCGCTTTTTATTTGTCACTTTTTACTATGGGACATGTACGCAACGGCCGTATCATCGTTGCACCGCTATCATACCATGCCCATTCCCTGGCCGGATGTTAAATCAATGTCATTTGCCCTGCCAGGTAGCGGGGCGCTTGTTGATGAAGGCGTCCATGCCCTCTTTTTGGTCTTCGGTGCTGAACAGCATGTAGAAGAGACGGCGTTCGTGGGCCAGCCCGGCCTGGAGCGGTGTCTCGAAGACGGCATTGACCGCTTCTTTGGCCAGGCGCAGGGCGACGGGGGCGCGGGCGGCAATCTCAGCGGCAAATTTGATGGCTTCTTCCAGGTAGAGTTCGGTGGGCACAATCCTGTTGATGAGGCCATGTTGTTGGGCTTCATCTGCGGAAAGGAAACGGCCGTTCAACACAATTTCCATGGCCAATGCCTTGCCCACGGCGTAGGTCATGCGCTGCGTGCCGCCTGCGCCGGGGATGATGCCCAGGTTGATTTCTGGCTGGCCAAATTTGGCGCTCTCGCTGGCCACGATCATGTCGCAAGCCATCGCCAATTCACAGCCACCCCCAAGCGCAAAACCGGAAACGGCCGCTATCACCGGTTTGCCAATCTTGCGCAGCCGATCCCAATAATCAATGAACGGATTGTTCAGCATGGCAGCAGGTGTAGCGTTGGCCATCTCTTTGATGTCAGCTCCAGCAGCAAACGCTTTTTCGCTGCCGGTGATGACCATACAGCCAATGCCATCATCGGTGTCGAACAATTCCAGAGCAGCCATCAGCTCGCTCATCAGCCCGCGATTGAGGGCGTTGAGCGCTTTGGGGCGGTTGAGCTGTACCAGGCCAACACGGCCTTCGGTTCGAGTGAGAATGAATTCGTAGGACATGGGGAAACTCCTTTTGTCGAAAATTAATGGGACGCTGATTTACCTGATTTACCTGATAAAAAGGATCAGGCAAATCAGGGCAATCAGGATAATCTGCGTTCTATTTTTCAAACAGTGAGGCCAGGGGACGGCCGTTTCCACTTTCAATTTCTGCTTGCAGTTGGGCAAACAGAGTGGGCAGTTCAGGCATGTCATGCGCTTTTTTGGTGCGCAGCAGGTAGGCTTGAGCTTCAGATTCATCCATCAATTGGGCAAGGCAGTAGGCCGCAGCAGTATGCAAAGCCAGATGCTGCTCACGTCTGTTCATCTGGGCTAACTCCGTAACCAGTAGGTAAGGAATGAGCTGCCGGCAAACGGTGGCCATCACCCATCCAGGCCCCTCATCATAAGGCCATGGGGGGGATTCGCCCACGGCTTTGGGCGGCGGCAGCAGCAGCAATAATTCATCATCGGTGGTAGCGACAACGGGGGTTAGTGCCGGGTACACTAAATTCGGCATGAGGGTGACGGCCGTTTCAATTTCACCATCATGTAGCTGCGCCAGACACTTTAGCAAACCATCCCCGGCAAATATTTTTTCCAGAGCCGCTTGAGCTTCTTGCCAGACGGCCGTATGCTGGGACCAAAAGAGCGTCATGATGGATGTTGCACTGGCAAAATCAGCCAACGAACGAACCCACTCGTTAATTTTTAGCAAATGTGGCAGTTCAGTCGTAGGCGTAAAGTCGGGCCAGGTGCTGCGCAGCGCCGCACTAAACAATTCTTCTAGCTCAACCCCATTTAGCAGCGCCTCGTTTACCCCATTAACGGCTGGATGACTGCGAAACGGCTGCACAAACTGGCGCACTTGCTTCGCCTGCGAATGCACGGCGTGAGGCTGTTGCTTTTGTTCCTCATCCGGCCAATCGCTGGCAGCCAAAACGGCCGTTACCAACCGCATTCGTTCGTCTATGGAAATAGCAAAAATTGACATAATGACTCCAAATACAATAATCCGTGAATAGTAAACGGTTTACCAATTACAGATTACCGACCACGGGTCACACTCGATAGTCCGCCTCTTCCTTGGGCCACAGCCGCCAAATGACAACCAAATAAACTAAGCCGGTGAGCAAGTAAACCGTCGGTAAGCGGTCGGCGGGCGTTAGCGCAGGCAATGGTCCAAACGCTACCCAAACGGTAAAACTATGCAATGTTTGGATGAGCATGCTGCCCAAAAAGCTGCCCGTTCGCAGCCGAATAATGCCATAAAAAACGCCCCACACCAAAAAATAGAGCAAGCTAATCATATCGCTGCCATACGCTTCTTGAAACAGGACAAAAGCCACAGCCCCAAAACCAACCCCACTACCAATGGCTGCTGTCAATCCACCGCGCCATTCAACCAAACTGCGAAACAATAGCCCAAACGCCCACAGCTGCACAGCAAACGCTTCAAACAGCAGCAAATAGATGAAGCTACGACCTGAATCGGCGGCGTTGAGGTTCAGTGAAATGAAGGTGAAGCGGAACAGTAAAAAGGCCAGCCAACCTAAAGTTGCAAAACCAATGCCGGCAAATAACGGGCGTCCCCCGCGCAGCCCCAACCCCGGCAAGCCATACCAAAACAGGCCCAGGAACCAACTGGCCACGCCAATACCGCCCAAAATTGGGGCATTGCTGCCCTCAGTGCTGCCCAAAATGAGCGTTAGGATAAATGGAAGCAGCAGTGTCAGCACAATGCGCACCGTCACAGGCAGGGCTGTTTTCAAGTCCAGGGAAGATTGTTTATGGGTCGTGTGTTGTTTTGATTTCTTCGCCATATCACTCGATTGTAACACTGAATTTAAGGGGAAGCACTGGCATGGAACCAACCGCTAATATTTTCCAGGCTGCAATTTTTAATACAAAGGAACGAAGAAACAAAGGGGCAAAAGAGCCCTTTTCTTTGTTCCTTTCTGCCTTTGTTTCTTTGTAATATGCTCTGTTCCTAAATGTTGTCTGGTTATGGCCCTCTCCGTTACACTTCTGCCCGTGTCTGAACAGAAACCTACTCGTCTTTCCTGGCAGCTGGCGCTGATCGCTCTGGCGCGCCTATGTCTGAACACTGGGCTGCGCATGGTGTATCCGTTTGCGCCCGCTTTTGCCCGCCAGCTGAATGTGCCGGTAACGGCCGTTTACCGCCTGGTCACCATACGCAATTTGTCCGGTTTACTCAGCCCACTTTTTGGTCCATTGTCGGAACGATTCGGCCGTAAAGCCATCATGTTTGGCGCGATGCTCTTTTTTAGTGCAGGTTGTTTGCTGGTCTGGCTGTGGCCCAGCTATTGGCTGTTGGGCGCAGCGCTCATCATCATTTCCATCGCGAAAGTGATTTATGATCCGGCGATGCAGGCGTATGTGGGGGAAATGGTACCGTACAAACAGCGGGGCAAAGCAGTGGCCGTAACAGAATTTTCCTGGGCGGGTGCATTGCTGGTGGGCGGACCGCTGCTGGGGATTGCTATTGAGCGGCAGGGTTGGTCGGCCTCGTTTTTCTGGCTGGGATTGTTTGGCGTGATTACGGCCGTATTCCTCACCAATTTTATACCCAAAGTAAACAAGCAAATCCCCGGGCGCGGAGCCAACCTGCCAGATGCCTGGCGCGTGGTGCGGCAGCAACCCGTCATTTGGGCCGCAATGCTGTACATGGTTCTGCTCATGGCCAGCAACGAAACCGTCTTCCTGGTCTTTGGCGACTGGATGGAGCTGAATTTTGGCCTCAGTCTAGTGGCTTTGGGTGCCTCAGCCGGGGTCATCGGCATGGCAGAGATTGTGGGCGAACTGTTTGCCGGTTGGTCAGTGGATCGTTTCGGCAAGCGGCCGGTGGTGATTGCCACTGCGTTACTGAATGCCGTGGCCTGCCTGCTCCTGCCCCTGACAGATGGCAATTTGACCATTGCGCTGGTAGCTTATTTTGCCCTGTTCCTCACTTTCGAAATCACTGTCGTAGGCGGCATCCCGCTGATGACTGAGATTGTCCCCTCAGCGCGCAGTGTGGTGATGTCTACCGTTTTGGCCGCTGGAGCCTTGGGGCGAGCGCTGGGTTCTTGGCTGGGGCCATTTTTGTTCAGCCGCTTTGGTTTTTCTAGCAACGGCCTAGTTTCTGCTATCATTACGGCCGTTGCCGCCCTGCTATTAGCGCTGTGGATACGGGAAGGCGATGATTCGGTAATCGGTAATCAGTAAGTCAGTCATCAGTAAATCAGTGGTCATGGGGTCAGCAAGTGGATGGCTCTTACTGAATACTGTTTACTGACATACTGAATACTGGAACAAGCGAGGTAAACATGGACACAATCTTAAACTTACAACCCGAAGAAATTACGCGACTGGTGGTGATTACGGCCGTTTTGCTCATCGGCCTCTTTTTTGCCCGGTTAGCGTTTAAACTCACCGCCTCATTGATACGCTTAGGCTGCCTGGCCATCTTTTTTATTGTGGCGGCCATTGCCCTGTTGCAAATGTTTGGTGGTTCGTAACAAAAGCACTTTTTAGTTAAACAAACCAAAAAGTTGTTTGCCTTCCTGATCGTTCGTTGGCAAGTTTGCCCAACGGCCGTTTCAACACCCATCTTACTCCTGTCAAAATTGGCACATTCATTAAGCCATGTCATAATTGTATCTCTTAAAAGACGCCACCAGAGACATCTGGTTATTTGTAAATGAGGAGAAGAATACCCATGAAAAAGCGAAACTTAATTTGGTTTTTAGCTCTGTTTTTATTGGGGCTGATGCTTGTCGCTTGCGGAGGTGGCAGTGAACCGGCCACCGATGAGACCGCTGACGCCGACAGCAGCACCGAAGCCGACAGCGGCAGTGAAGCTGATAGTAGCAGCGAAACCGACACCAGTACCGAAGCTGACGACAGCAGCAGTGAGGCCGCTGCTAGCGACGAAAGTGGTTTACCGGATTTAGCTGGCC
>JBNKLQ010000047.1:0-28876 GCA_050292445.1 Promineifilaceae bacterium (SeqCode)
AATAACGGCAATTTGCTGTTGCCCTTTAAGGGGAAGCAAGCCATTATTTTTGAGCAGAATCATACCCTCGGCGGCAATTTTACTGGCTAATTGATGGTGGCTATCTACATCAAACTCACCTTCTTTGGGTGTTTCATTGGCTTTAAAGACAATCCGCAGAATACGGCGCACCGATTCATCTAAAACGGATTCGTCCAGTTTGCCGGAGCGCACTGCTTCAACAACTTCTTTAACGCGGCGATCTTGCGGGCCGGGCATTTCCAGGTCGAGCCCGCCTTTTAGCGCGGCCACGCGATCACGCACCGCACCCCAATCTGAAACAACCAGGCCCGCAAAGCCCCATTCGTCTTTGAGAATCTCGTTCAGTAGATAGTTGTGTTCTGAGGCAAAGGTGCCGTTGACTTTGTTGTATGCACACATCACTGTCCAAGGCTGGGCTTGTTTAACGGCTTTTTCAAACGCAGGTAGGTAAATTTCGCGCAGGGTGCGCTCATCCACCTCAGCGCTGATGCTGAAGCGCTGGAACTCCTGGTTGTTGGCCGCATAATGCTTGAGCGAGGTGCCAACGCCTTTGCTTTGCACACCGTTGATGAAGCTAACAGCCATCTCTCCGGCCAGGTAGGGGTCTTCGGAAAAATACTCAAAATTACGCCCCCCCAGCGGAGACCGTTTCATGTTCACGCCGGGGCCGAGTAACACATCTACATTCAAGGCGATGCATTCTTCGGCCAGCGCTTCACCCAATGTGCGGATCAGATCCACATCCCAGGTGGAAGCGAGGCAAGATGCGGTAGGGAAGCAGGTAGCGGGCAAGCTTCCCACCGCCATTTCGTGGACATTGGGCACGCGCCGGACGCCGTGTGGCCCATCCGAGCAGATCAATTCTGGCACACCTAGGCGTTCAACTGGGGTGGTTGACCAGGCGCTTGCACCGGTGCATAGCGCTGCTTTTTCTTCAAGCGTCATTTGTTTGATAATAGATTGAATTTTCATGATATTTTTCCTAGTAAACTTACGTATTTCTCCAAACTTCCTGCAACATACGATAATCCAAAAGAATGATGCCCTCTTCTTGAACAGCATCCTTTGCCTGTTGGGAAGTCAAAAAATCAAAATCTGTCTGGCGAATAGGTGCACCGCCAGGGTCAATAGCTAACAATTCAGCATTGGCTAAACCGGGATGAACCGCCCATTCATTTAGGCCAACTGGCAGATCCCGCAGAAGTTCAACATAGCGAGCAGCTTTAGTGACAGGATCGAGGAGGTAGCTATCCAAAAAGTCGTAATCGTTAGTTGGTAAACTATGGCTTTGCACTTTTTCAATCCAGGATTGTCCGATTACCCGGAGCGCCAGCCCATATTCCTTTGCTAGCTTCAGCATTAACGCCAAAATATCTTCCCTGCCGCTGATACGCAGAGCATGCCAATCCAGGTGAGTGGGCTTAAGCCCAGCGGACAGCACCGCTTCGATCTGTGCCTTGAATTCCAGTTCCAACTCATCTAACCGTACCCGGGCCAGAAATTCAGGCATCTGCTCAAAGTTATAGAAATAGCCTTTTTTGTTAATGAGGGATGGCACCCTTTCGCTGGCAGTTACGGGTCCCCAACGGTAATCAGCCCAGTCAGAGATCACGGTGAGATGCACACCAAAGGAGATTTCAGGATGATCTGCCAGGAAATGTATGGCGTGCAAGGCCCAGGGACAGGGAACCATTAAAGTTGTAGAGCGGACAAATCCTTCTTGTAATGTGCCAATGATGGCCTCATTCACCGAATGGCACATCCCAAAATCATCAGCGTTGATAATCAGTAAACGCGCATCTTCTGGATACCCCAGCAACTGGTTTGTTTGGCCAATCGTCACCACTTGCTTACACGGTTGAGAGGTCCCATTCCTCATATATCTTGGGCACGTCATTGATCAGGCGTTGGGTGTACGGTTCCTTCGGGTGAAGGATCACCTCATCGGCCGATCCGCTTTCCACAAATACGCCTTTCTCCATGATGTAGACGGTGTCAGAAACGTAATAAGCCAGGCCAATGTCGTGGGTGATGAAAATGGGCGTCATCCCAACTTCATCACGCAGATTCATCAACATATCCAAGATGGTGGCTCGTGAGCAGGCGTCGATCATCGAGGTAGGTTCATCAGCCAACAAAATCTGCGGCTTCAGCAGGAATATTCGGGCAATCATTAAGCGCTGCTGCTGTCCGCCGGAAAGCTCAAAAGGATATTTGTTGGTTAACTCCTCAAACTTCAAATTGACGAAGCTACACGCTTCGGTCATCATTTCTATTTTTTGGTCTTTTGGTAACCGTCGCCCCCCACGCATGCTAATGCAATCGAGCAACACACTGTCGATCTTGTTAAAGATGTTGTAGGAAGAGAACGGATCTTGAAAGATTGCTTGAATATTTCTCCAATATTCTTTTTTCTTTTTATGTGTTTTGATGTCGCGCTTTTGTCCCTGAAAGTAAATTTCGCCCTCGGTTGGGTTGATCAATCCCAGGAGCATTTTTGCCAGGGTCGTTTTTCCGCTGCCAGATTCGCCGACGATGGAGATGATTTCGCCTTCTTTGAAATCGAAATCTACATGATCCACAGCGACGGTTCTCGTACGGCCAAGACCAAATATCTTGGTTAGTCCTTCCCCTCTCAAGCATGATTTTTTTTCGTTAGTCATGTTGCTGGGCCTCCCTTGCATAGGTCTCTCTCAGCTCTTCTTCAGACATGATACAGCGATAAGAACGGCCGTTACCCACCTCCTGCAGCGGAATGGAATAAACCTGGCAATCTGGCCGAACATATTTGCAGCGTGCGGCAAACCGGCAGCCCTTAGGTGGGTTTTTAAGATTAGGTGGTACCCCCGGAATAGCCGTCAGTTTCACATCCCGCAGCCCTTCTTCTGGCACAATGATCGAACCCATCAGACCCCTGGAATAAGGATGGAGTGGATCAAACACAGCTTCTTTGGCGGGAGCTTTCTCCACAATTTGCCCGGCATACATGACCATGATGTCATCCGTCACGTTGTAAAGCAGCGGTAGTTCATGGGTGATGAATATCATCGCTTTGATGTAGCCTTTATCCATCAAGCTTCGCAGCATCTTGATCACCATCTTCTGCGACGTCACATCAAGCGCAGAAGATGGCTCATCAGCGATGAGTATCTGTGGCGAAAGGATGACCGAAATGGCGATTACCGTGCGCTGTTTCATGCCACCCGACAATTCAACGGGGTATTTTTGCAGCACTTCCGCCGGTAGACCCAAAGCTTCAAAGAGTTCTTTGGCAAGTGCATGAATTTCTTTCTTGGTCGCGGTGGCATCATGTGCCTGAACGACATCTTCAATGAAGTTAATGATCTTTTGGGTGGGGTTAAGCGTGTTCATCGCGGCCTGAGGGATATAGGCAATCTCATTGCCCAATATCGCTTTGCGAACCTCATCAGGGTCCATGCCGGATATGTTACGGCCGTCGATAATGATCTCGCCACTGGTATAGTGCAGCGGCGGGAAGTAGTAACCCATCAGGCTAAGCGCCAGGGTTGACTTGCCGCAGCCAGATTCTCCCGCAATGCCCACCGATTTTCCTTCTTCGATTTTTAGAGAAACGTGGTCAACCGCATAAATATTTTCCTTAAACCGGGTGATATATTTTGTGGTCAGTTCCCGTACATCTAGCATCACTTTGTTCATTGCATCCACCTACTCCCTCAAGGCCGGATTGAATACCTGGTCGAGACCCGTATTCATCAAATTCATCGAAAATGCAATCAGCGCAATTGTGAGGATGACGGGGAAGTATGCCCACCACTTGTTCAGGATATGCGCCTGGTAGATCATCGCCCAATTCATCATCAAACCTAGCGTCGGCACCTCCGTCGTCTTGGGACCTAACCCGAGGATTGACAAACCGGCCTCGAGCAGGATACCTGAGGAAATTTGCAGGATCAACGCCATAATGACGTAGGAAGCGATGTAAGGCAGGATGTCCTTGGCAATGATGTGTGCGATTGAATGACCGGAGAGCTTTGACAAATTAACATGGTCACGATTGCGTAAAGAAATCACCTGTGATCGCACAGCCCTGGCCGTCCATACCCAGGAGGTGGCTCCGATGACCACGGCGATAATAAAGGCCCCACGTTGTTCCTGACCGATACTGAATGAAATCAAGATCAATAGGACGAAACTGGGAATAACGGTGAACAGGTTGGTAACAAACATAATGCCGTCATCCACAAGGCCCCCGACATAACCGGAGACCAACCCCAGAATCAAACCAATCAAAGTAGCAATGACGCCAGCCACAAGACCAATCTGCAGCGATACACGGGTTGCCGCTACCAATTCCGTCAGCACATCCCGGCCAAAGTTGTCGGTTCCCAATGGCAGCACGCGCACGTTTGGCACCTGCGTGACATTCACGTAAGCGGATTGGGGGACAGTGTCAGTTTCTTCAAGAACGGCCGTTTCCGGGTTCATCTCCGCAATAACAGCTCCCTCAGTTGAAAGCTTTTCGATTGAATTATTGAGCCGAATATAATAATTTCGCTGGGCATTGGTCATCCCCGCGATCCGTATTGCCGGATCAAAGTTACTAAACCATTGATCCAGAAGTTGCTCAGTATTCGCGATGTCAATCTCGCTCTCAGGCATCCCATTTCCCACCAGCCATTCCTGGATCGCTTGACGATCTTCGTCACCCAATCTGCTGGCAATACGTCTCTCAGCAGCCGCATCCAGATTGAGCGTATATTGCGGCGAACCGATACTGTCATAGACGTTCACGTAAATGCCAGGTTCGAAGAACGTGCCCTGACCAATGATCTGTAATGGCGGGTCCGGAATAATTAGCGGATAAATAATTACAATCAGCAAAATGGTGGCAAAAATGGAAAATCCTGCCACAAATTTACCAGACTGAAAAATTTGTTGAAATAAATGTTTCATAACAGCATCTTTCCTTCAATCAATCAGCCTGTGCCGCTTTGATACGCGGATCAAGGAAGCCGTAGACAATCTCCAACACAAAGTTCGCTGCCAGCACCATGATGGTAACGATCAGCGTGGTTGCCGAAATAAGTGGGTAATCCTGTCCGAGAACGGCCGTTAAAATCGTTGAACCAAGCCCCGGATAACTAAAGATAATCTCAGCTACCAACGCACCGCCAACCATCGTTCCGATTGATAACGCCAGCCCAGTGATCTGGGGCAGCATCGCATTCCGAAATACGTAACGAACAATCTTGCGATCTTTGATACCCATGAAACGGCTGTATTTTACATAATCCGCATTTAATTCATAGATAGCCATCGAGCGCATACCAATCGCCTGCCCGCCAATCGTGATTAAGACAATCGACCAGAACGGCAGTTGGTAATGGACAAAGACAGACCAGAAGAATTTCCAGCTAAAGTTAGGAATCAGATCAAAACCGTAACCACCTGAGGTGGGGAACCATTTGAACGTGACGGCAAAAATAACCAGCATAATGATCGCCATGCCAAATGCCGGTAAATTACTGACAAAAATGCTGATCGGCATGAGAATTTTATCAAAGCTTCCCTTGCGGTAAGCAGCCAGGGCACCGAGTGAGTTGCCGATAATCCAGCCAACAATGATGGCTGGAAACTGCAACCCAATCGTCCACCAAATAGAAGATTTGATTACATCCGCCACCGTTCGGGGATATTGACTAAATGAAAAACCAAAGTCACCCCGAAACACATTTCTCACATAGAGAAAGAATTGTTCGAGCATGGGTTTGTTGGTGCCAAACTGCTCTGCATATTGCTCATAAATCGCCTGGACGCCTGTCGTATTGGACATACCTTGGGCAAGCCTGGACACGATGGCCGCCACCGGATCACCCGGCATCAGGCGCGGCAGAATGAAATTCAGGATAAATGCAGCCACCAAGGTAACCAAGAACCAAAGCAGCTTGTTAAGAAAATAATTTCGGTACCCTTTCAACGCATCTTCTCCTCGTATCAAACAGGCACGATACCAATAAGGTAACAGTCACTTTGCCAGATCACGCAAGAAACTGCGGCTACAGAGATTAACCACAATGGACACAAAATGACTGTCACCCATTTATGAAACAGCCATGCCCCGGTTTGTGGGACATGGCTGTTTTGTCATTTACTTCTTATGGATTAACAAGCTCCAGGTTATAGAGACCTGCAATACTCCAACCATCTGTCAAGTCGAGCGGGGGAACAGGTGGGTTGGTCCCATCACCATCGAACGGGAAGTTAGTCCAGACACTCTCATTCACTGTGTGGAACGACTGCGGACGATACATAAGTGTGAAGGAGGGAACATCGGTCAGGTAAATCCGGACCAATTCCGTGTACATTTCATTCAGTGCGTCAGGATCGGTTTCCGTGGGAATGGCTTGGATCAAGGCATCAGCGTCAGGATTTGAATATTGACCCCAGTTACCGTTCCAGTTGCTGGCCATGCCATTGAATTCAGAGCTAATCAGATGGCGGATACGTGACCATGGCTGGGTGGGGCCTGCGCCATCACTCCACATCATGAAGATGTCATACCCTTCGGGCAGCGGTGCATCAGATTTGGTAACAACCGTCTGGTACACTGACCATTCGGGATAGTTCGATGTGATTTCAATGCCAATCTCGGCTCCAGCGGCGGCAACCACTTCAATCGCAGCTTGCCAGTCAGACCAGCCGTTGGGGCAGGTGGCTACGTAGCTAAGCTTTTCGCCTTCGTATTCACGCCAGCCATCGCCATCGGTGTCAACGATACCAGCTTCATCAAGCAGCGCTTTGGCACCTTCGATGTCGTTGCCAGCCCATTGCAGGTCGGCAACAGCGGCTTGGTCATACAAAGCCTGCTCACCCGGAGTCGGGTTCATCAGCGAACGCGGAACTTGATCGAAGGTAGCTGATTGGTCGGTCATTGCGTTGGCAATAATGGTAGGATAGTCAACTGCCATGGCAATCGCTTTGCGGACCGCAACCTGATCCAAACCAGGGGATTCCAGGTTAAAGAATGCGGTTGGCAAGCTGGCACCAATGCCATAAGGAGCATCGGGCAAGTAAGTGGAGATAGGCAGGTTGTCTTCCAGCCACAGCGCCTGAACGTTGGAGTTGAACTGCTGGCTAACATCCACCTCACCAGCTTGTAAAGCGGTGGTACCGGCTGCATTGTCTTTGAAGATAATGTGCGCCAGGTATTTAGGAGCTGGCAGTGCGCCCCACATGGAAGCATCCTGACCCCAGTAGTTGTCATCACGAATCATAACAACTTTACTGTCGTCAGCGAAGTATTGGTGGTAAGGACCAGAGTAAACAACATCATCAGCGGGATCAGCCAAAAACTCGGTAGCATCGCCACCGACACGCTCTTCCAACGTTTCGGTCCAGGCTTTCTGGATGACATAGTTGCTGCTCAGGTAAGCCTCAACAATCAACGGATTAACTGCGTTGCCATCATCATCAAGTTTAGCCATGATGGTAACTGTCTGATCATCAACAGCGACGATGTCTTCGATGTAATCGGCATTACCGGCACCAGTTGGAGTGTTGTACTGTACATGGGCGGCCCAGGTATAAGCGACATCTTCTGCAGTCACCGGCGTACCATCGCTCCAATGTGCGGCCGGTTTCAGGCTGAAGGTAATCTCGGTTTGTGCATCATTCCATTCAAAGGGGCCGTCAGCCAGCAAAGGATACACCTGGCCATCGAGCATGTTGTACAAATACGGGGTTTCGAACATGGTCACACGGGCGTTGTCCTGCTGGGCAATCGCCAAGCCGTTGTTGTTGCTGCTGGAATAGGGATTCCAACCAACCACCGAACCCCACTGTTGACCATTGAAGTACAGCGTTTCGTTGCGTGGCAAAGAATTCGGATCAGCGGCTTCTTCTTCCATGGCTTCTTCTTCCATGGCTTCTTCTGCCGGGGCAGCTTCTTCTTCCATGGCTTCTTCTTCTGCCGGGGCGGCTTCTTCATCCATGGCTTCTTCGTCCATGGTTTCTTCGTCCATGGCCTCTTCGTCCATGGCTTCTTCCTCTTGTGCTGGTGCAGCATCTACTGGTTCTTCATCCTCCGTTGCCGTTGTCCCGCCGCATGCGCTTAACGCAATAACGAGCAACAAGCCAAGAAGGATATAAAACAAGTTTTTTCTGTGCTTCATAATTAATCTCTCCTCACTATTTGGTGGGTGATTTTTGCAGCTCTTGCTACAAAACTGCATCTTTTCAAAAGGAAACTGCAAAAATCTGATTGATATATAGATTGTCCAAAAACAGACAACCACTCTGCCTATTGATCAAAAATACCGAAAAAACCGGATTTTGTATATCTTGTTTTTGGGTGATTTCACCGAGGCAAGAGGGTATTCATTGAGTGATAATTCACAAATAGACGTACAAAATCCTCGGAAAAGTTACCCAAATCTACAACAATGGTATATATTTGGGTAACTTTTATTTTGGTGTGGCTCATCCAGCACACAGGACGAGCCTTGACAAAATTGATATTAGGGAGCAAAAAGCATGAAGCCGATTGTAAAAGATGGTGTTTTATGGGCGGGGGAAAAGGAAACGGCCGTTTCCGATCCCATCCCCCTTGACTCTCCACAATGGAGCAACTGGCTTTCCAGTCATAAACTATTTAAATTCAAAGGAACTTTCGGACATTTTTCAGCACGACGAGAAACTCGGCACGGCAGTAATTACTGGTACGCTTACCGTCGTCGCAATGGCAAGCTCCACAAAATCTATTTGGGGAAATCTGAGGAGATCACCCTGACAAGGCTAGACCAGGCAGCTGCTAATCTGGCTGGCAAAACCGTTTTAACGCAGTTGGCTCTGTCCACCGACCAGCCAAACGATCTTCCTCATAAATCTTGGGGCAACAGTTCATTCCCTTCTCTAACAAAATTCAGACCACCTGTTTTGCCACCTAACCTGATAATCCGTCCCCGCCTAAACCAAAAAATCAGCACGCCGGTAACATTTATTTGCGCCCCTGGCGGTTTTGGCAAAAGCACACTGTTAAATGCCTGGCAACAAGAGCACGATGACATACCTGTTGCCTGGGTGGCTCTAGATACAGACGACAATCATTTGCTACGTTTTTGGTCAACAGTTGTCATGGCCTTGCAAGCTGTTGTACCCGGTCTAGGGAAAAATTTGCTACCCTACCTCCAGGTGTCTTCTTCTGTTGCGCCTGCCGAAATTGCAGCCCGGTTGGCCAATGAAATCATTAACGCTTCGGAAGCAATGGGGTCTATTGGGTTGGTGTTGGATGATTATCATCACATCCAACACCCTGACATACACCATTCTATCCAGGCCTGGTTAGAGTATTTACCACCTGCTTTGCAGCTCATCATTTCTGGTCGTACCCGTCCCCCCATTGCCTTGGGATGCTTGCGTTCCCGTGGACTTGTCACAGAATTAGAAATGGAAGATTTGCGATTTACCTTGGAAGAAGGTATCGATTTTTTACAGCAGCACATCTCAGAAAATCCATTGGCTTATGGGGATATGGAAACGCTGGTCAAACGTACTGGCGGATGGGCGGCCGGCCTTATGCTAGCTGTGTTGGCTTTGAACAAACAGCAAGACAGACAGCATTTTCTGGATACTTTCAATGGTGCCCATATTTTCCTTCGAGAATTTTTTTTAGAGAGTGTGTTAGATCAGCAGCCGGAAACAGTACAAACCTTTTTACTGAAAACATCAATTCTAAAACAGTTGACTGGCGGTTTGTGTGATGCCGTTACAGGACAATCCGACGGTGCACAAATGTTGGATCGCCTGTGGCAGGAAAATCTTTTTATGGTGCGCTCCGAAGAGCGGACATGGTATCACTACCATGATCTGTTTGCCGAAATGTTAAGTCACCAGCTGCAAATACAATTTCCGGATCAGATTCCTGATCTCCACCGCCGGGCAGCTGCCTGGTATCGTCAGCAAAATGCCTCAGCTGATGCTGTACGCCACTTGCTAGCTATTGAAGATTGGGAAGAGGCTGCCTCCCTAATTGAAGATGAAGTGCTGCATGAGCTGGTCGAATATGGGGAAGATTCGCGACTACTTCGCTGGATTCAACAACTGCCGGAATCTGTCTTCCAACATCATAAAACGCTTTTGTTTGTCTATTTGCGGCTGGCCAAACTGGCCTTGAATCCAAATGAGATTGAGCGATTTCTACAACGCTTGGAAACGAAACTCATTGGCAAGCCTGATCCGGAAATGACACCGGATGAAATCGAAGTTCTGGCTGAAGTCCGCACAATTCGGCAACGCAAAATGGCTGGGGACACGACCATATCTCAATCAGGTGTATCTGATCCCCGTTGGCAATTGCTGGATGCCTTGTGGATTGTGGAGGCAAGCTATATGCCACCAACAGAAGAGGTAGGCGCGCGTCTTTGCAAAATTTACGAGCAGGCAAGGGAACAAGGAAACTTGTTTGTTGTGTTAATTGCTGGCTCAGACTGCGCTAACCGAGCTTTTTTGCAAGGCAACTTACGACAAAGTGAAAAAATTATTTACCAAGTCCTACAAAAGGCTTTAACACAGCGTGGTAAATTACCAGAACCGGCCAGCATTGCTTTAATCGTTCTGAGCCAGATTTGCCTGGCGCGCAATGAAGTGACTCAGGCCCGCCAATTGCTGCAACAGGCAACGGCCGTTGACCCCAACCCTACTAGTTCCAACATGTTGATGAATATTGCTATTATGCGGGCCAAATTACAATCAACAGCGGGAAATCATGAAGCCGCGCGGTCAACGATGCAGGCTGCTCGCGCCTTACATGCCCAACGGCCTTCGGGCGCATGGCGTGATCAGGACCTGGCAGCGTATGAGACAATGTTCTGTATCCCTTCAGAGAATTGGGTAGAAGTCGAGCGATTATTAAATGAGGTGGCAGACGAAGAGCACGAGCTGTCGCGACTATTGCAGGCCGAAATGCTATTGCGGCAAAAGCAACCTGCCGCAGCTGAGAAAATTTTGTGCTGTCTAATAGAACAAAACCCTCGCGGCATGCCAAATGAACCGTTGATGAGCACTCGTGTGCTGCTGGCCTTGGCGCTGTATGAACAGCACCAACTCAACCAGGCCAGGCAGGTATTGTCTGAGGCCATACGGTTGGCGGCTCCGGAGCGATTTATACGGCCGTTTCTCAAATACGATACGCAATTAAGCCCCCTGCTGGCGCTTCTGTTGCACACCGAAAACCTCACCAGCGAAGCGCAAGAATTCATCCGTGAGATATTAAAGCTGCTAGGATATACGCACAACGCCACAGACCTGATACCGCAACAGAAATTAGAGTCCATGGTTACAGCAGCATCCATTACAAATCGTGAACAAGAAGTGCTGCAATTAGTGAGTGACGGCTTATCCAATCGCGAAATAGGGGTTAATCTGTGCATTTCTCCTGGTACGGTAAAAACACATCTGGCCAACATTTACGGTAAACTGGAAGTAAATAATCGGGTGCAGGCCGTAGCGGAAGCACGCATGTTGGAACTGATTTAAGTAAATCACGAAAAGTTGTTTAAAAACCTGAGCGCAACCTGTGATTTACTTTCAGGAGAACAAAAAGCTCAAGTAAGACGATTGTTTTTAACGGACTTTTTGTTCTCCACTTAACGCAGAAATAATTCTGAGTAAATTGCTGCTGGCTTTATTTTTTCCTGCAATGGGTGATAGTATGATTGCCCGGCACAGGCGCGGCAAAGCGTACGGCCGTTTGCCACCACCTCACGCTCATTAATAATCTCTTCGCCACACACATCGCACAAAGCCCGGACACCAGGACGGCTAATAATTTCGCTGATAGGTGTGGTTAACTGCACCGGCTGCCATGCCAACAACACGCCATCGGGCATAATTTGATAAGCTTCCAGGTAAGCGTGCCAGCGGCTGCGGGCATTGGGCGCATAATCAGGGGCCAACTCGCGTGACTGCACACTGGGAGCGACACGAATTGCCTGCTCCGTCACGGTATCCACAAAGGTAGCCGCCATCTTGCCAAAATCCACCACGCGCAGCGTGCGGCGGCCCACATGGCAGTCAGTGGCCACAGCCACCCCATCGGCCCCACAGCCATCCGTTTCCATGATGGTGAGCAAGCGCTTTTTTGGATTCTCAAAAAGGTGGGCATTCTCATCCAGCAAACCAAGCTGGTGCAAGCCAAACAGACCCATACGAATGCCCAACACCTGTCGTGGACACAAATGGCGGTGCCGCTCTGCCGAGGCATCCAGCAGCGGGATTAAAGCTTTACGATTAAAAAGATGAACGTTAGGGTTAATGGTCGCAATCATTTCTTCAATCCTTGTGTTTATAGATCATGAGCCGGGTCAAACAGCTGCGGGCGGGTCAGGTCTACTTTTAGCTCCCGGGCAACCAGCTCATTTTCACGCATTTCCAGGGTGCTGGTAGAAATACCGATTTCGATGTCCAGATCGGCCAAATTTTGAATCTGGTCAATGTGGAATTCAAGGTAGCGGTGCTCCCGATTTCGCTGATACTCCCGATAGCCATTGCGGTTGAACACGCTGAGCACCTTGGCAATGTCGCCGCCAAATACTTTGGCACTCTTGAGCAGATAATCTTTGTTAGAAAACACGGCCGTTTTCGGCAAGGAACGGCCGTAATTCTGCTGATAGTTTTGCCCGGTCAATTTATTTTCCAAAGAGCAGTAATGAACGCCAATCGTCAGCTGCTGATCTAACGCAAATTCCATCAGATCCAGGCAAACCAATTCGCTCTCAGAGATGGGTACACCCCCAGCATACCAGTAATTGTAAAGAATGTGAAACGGCCGTTTCTTCACCTTGAAGCCACGTTCGTTAAACGCCTGCGGCTGGGTAAAAGGATAGCAAAACTCCAGCAAATTAATGCTGTGAATCTGCAAGCGTTCCAGTTCCAGCAACACCCCTTTCATCTCTTCTAGCGTGCCGGGCAAAATAGGCATCTCCACCATGACAGTAGGAATATATTGTTTGGCCAAGGCGATGCGCTCAAAGGTTAGCCGATGACCTTTGGCCAGATCGTGCATACGGATGCTAAAGCGAATTTCCTCTAGCCCGGAAGCTTTAAGCGCTTGCAACGTCGCCTCGTTGGCATGATCGCCAGTGGTGTACAGACGCGTGTGTGCCTCCGGGAACGTGTCGGTGGCCGTTTGGAAGAAAGCCGTTGCTTCCGTCTTATGCAAAAGCGGCTCACCGCCCGTCAAGGCCAAATAATCAACACGATGACCCGCTGCACCAATTTTTGCTAACTCCTGCGCCGGATTCGCCTTGTTCTGCTGGAAATAATCGTAATCAACCTGATTGGGGTTGAAGCAATAATAACAATCCCGATGGCATTGCAACGAGGTAAAGAAGGTGGCACTGCCCACCCCTTTCTGGCAGGCTACACAGGCTGGCGAAATGGCATTGAGGTAAATGCTGCGGTCTCTGTTGCGCAAGACAGCTCCTTTTTGGCGCAGTTGTTCGATGCGTACGGCCGTTTCCTGACTATAATCCTGCGCATCCACTTCAATCCCTGAAGCGGCAACTTGCACCATGAAATCATCAAAAATGCCAAGGTAAATAGCGGCGTATTCTGCCAGCCGTCGATTTTTTATCTGGTCGTGGGTTTCACGCGTGATGTCAATAATCACAATTTTATCCTCCGCGTTTCTGCGAGGTTCTCTTGTTTATGGGTTGCCGTCAATCCTGGCGGCATCATGGAGCCAAAAGGATTTTGGCGGCGAAATTCACACACCGGGCAAAGCTCTGTATCGGCTCGCGCCGCAAACGGGGCACGGCACTTGCTGCAAAAGGCCAAGTCGCCCTGCTGCACAATCTGGTCAACTTCACCAGCAAAAACCTGGTCAAAGGTGGGGTCTGGCGTCAGCGTGATCGCATTCGGGGCGCAAACGTGGCTGCAAATATCACAGGCCAGGCAGATTTGCGGTGAAACGGTGAGTTGGAAGCTGGATTCGGCCGTTTTCATTTGCAGCGCGCCCGTGGGGCAGGCACGGGCACAAGCACCGCAAGCCGTGCAATCATCATTGACAGCAAGTAAGGCAAACTCCAAACCAGCCAGCGATGTTGTTTCGAGATTCTTTGTAGGTGTGGCCAGATGCTTTACCGCCCGTAAAAAGTGCAACCGTTTATGAAATTGATGAGGGTCTGTGTTGGCATCTGCTTCTAACTTTTTCTCAGCCGCCTGAGTGCGGAATAATTCTCGGCGTGATACAGGGGGAGAAGCGGCATTCCAAAACGGCCGTTTCCCAAAATCCCCCATCGTTTCATCAACACAGATTATTGACTCCGCCTTCTGCCACACAGCCAGCAAGCTTTGAGCCTGCTGCACCTGAGTCTCAATCTGTGCCTGTAGCTGGCTCCAGGGACAGTCAGCACAAGCGTCCAGCCGCACGGCAATCTTTTCGACGCCGTGACTAACCAAACCAAGATAAGCAGCCACACCCAGCCCCGCCAGACAACCGCGCACGCGAACGGCCGTTCCCCCTGGAATACCCACTTCCACAAAAGGATTCAGCCCACAGACAACCTCGCAAGGTTTTGGAGTAATGCGCTCGGCACAGTTGAGCAGAGCCTGCACCTCATCTTCGGCCGTAAAAGCTCCCGTGGGGCAAACTGGCAAGCAGGCACGGCAAGCCTGACAGCGCTCACCATCAAAAACAGGTGGTTTGCCCGGCTGAATCGCATCCACTGGACAAACAGCATAACACGCTGTGCATCCAGAAAATTTATCGGCCGTGTGCAGGCAGCGATCTGTTGCAAAACCAAAAGGCTTGCTGGTTAGCACCTCTCCCCAGCGCTCGGCAAGCGCCAACAGGTTCACGATAGCCTACCCTCTGGCAAAGGTTGTCCCAAAATGCGGCTTAGCTCCGTGAGCGCCCCGCGAATAACCAGGGCCAAACCACGATAAAAATCGGTCCGGGCAAATTCCAAAATCTGTTCGCACCAAAGCGGCACCCAAAGGAATATATGTTTGGCCAGAAAAGCCCGCTGTGCCGCCAGCATCTCTTCGAATTCTGGTTCATCACCTGCTTCCAAAGCAGCCAACCCCAACCCAGCCAGATGAGCCACAAACATCAACTCCAACCCAATATGATCATCTGGCTCCTTTTTCAGGTTGATGACTTCCAGACCATATTGCCGATACCAGGCACGCACGTCCATCGTCTGTTCTTGAAAAACAAGCCGTTCTTCATTGAAATAAACCGACTCCCAAGGAGCCACAGGGAGTTTCCTCATACCGGTAAAGAGATTTGTGTAATCGACTTGCAGCGCTTTCAGAACGGCATCTGGATAACTATCCTCACGGTAGACCTGGCTCCATTTTTCCAGCAACGCCAAACCTTTCATCACATCGCTTTGGGACTCGGCAAACGGGGCTTCAGTGAAAACTTCGTCATCCACCAGCGGCCGAAGCCACTCTTTAGCGGGGATTTCATAAAGCATTTTTCCCAGCAAACCAAACAGTAACATCTCCCCCGTTAGCTGTATTTGCCATTCTGTCGCGATTTGTTTCTGTGCTATCGTCATAATCATTCACTCCAGTCTCTTCTTCCAAAGATAAAGACCCTAAGGGTTTGGGTATTCAATCGTTCGCTTCTTATTTCTCCACCACCAGTATAGGCTAATGAAGGGGATAATGAACAGGGATGTCAGCACTAAAAAATAAGTGATGAACGTAATGAGTTGGGCTGTGCTGATCCCAACTCTGGCCAGCTGGTCACGAATGCGCGCTTTCAATGTTGGCTCCCAGGCCAGTGGCAGCAGAGATACTTGATCTACATGTAACGCAGCCACGACCACCGGGTCTAATGGAACGGCCTGCAAACCGACATCATTCAACAAGTTGACCATCTGCCCTGCTTGAACGTCGATAGGCGAATCCTCGCCTCGCTGGCGCACTTGGGCACGGCCGTTTTCCACATACAACCAGGCTCGCTTTCCCGGCAAATATTCCAGGGCAAACTCTCCCGAGGTCAAAGAAATCTCGGCCACGGCCGTGTGGATCACGATTGGCTCGGCGCTGTCGCCATGACCCCACAGCCAGCCATTCTCCAGCACAAATTCGCTCCCGGCAACCTCAGCCTGGCTCTCTGCCGGGACAACCACAGCACCATCGCCCCAAGGCATGGTTTGTGTCCCCGGCTGCGGCGTCAGTGAGATGTCTACATCGGGCATGGAACCGGAGGAGAGATCAACTCGTTTGGCCCGGCTGTAATAACCTGGGGCACTGACCAACAAGGAAACCGCCTTCTGCGGCAGCTCCGGCAATAAAAAAGTGTCCGAACCAGGTAAAACAGATCGAGCCACACCTACCTGCTCTGGCGTGACCCAGGCAAAGGGCAATGTTGTACCAGCTTCATCCAGAACACGGCCGTTTACCCACAAGCCAGCCGCCGATGCCAGAGGAATCTCCGCTGCCCCTTCATAATCCGCCAACAGATCAACTTCCTGGCCAACACAAGTGAGGCCATCTTTTATCAGGGCTGCATCATCCATGACTAGCAAATAACGGTCAATGGGCAGCGGGGAGAAGGTGAATGAACCTTGCGCGGCAACAGTTTGGTAGCTTTCGCCCGATGGCAGCCGGATGGCCCAAACCGGCAGCGACTTATTAGGGGCAAAACCTGAAATGGTACCTGTCACCTCGCCAGCATGAGCTTTGACAGTTAAGGTGAGCGGCTTAGAAACGGCCGTTTCCCCCGGAGCCAACATCAGTTCAGCCGTCGTAACACCTTCATACAACACCCCATCCACCACAGTTGGCTCTACCCGAAAAACATACGCGGTGGGAGCGGCTGTCAGCGCTTCGGCGCGGATCAGCGCCTGTCCCTGTCCATCACTGATGCCATTAAAGCTGCGGCTGCGCCACATGTACAGCCAGGTTGAGGCGTTAATTTTGACCCCAGCCACCGGCTGTTCAGGATCATCCGCCAGCTGCACGGTGAGGGGTACGGCCGTATACTCCGAGCGATCAACGGTGATGTGGCGTTCAACTTGGGCTTGTTGGGTGGTTTGGGTGGATACGGCCGTTACACGGAGCATCACCGCCCCGGCTGGCAAATCCAGATTTCCTGGCAGATGACAATAATCACCACAGGTCAGATGCTCTGAAGGAAACTTGCCATCTGAACCATCTGGGTTTACCGTCACCAAAAATTCAAACGTACCATCTGACTGGAGCGCACTAGTTAATTCCCCGGCCAGTTCACCGCCTTGCAGTAGTTCCAGATGGACCGTTATCGCTGCCAGGTCAACATCTACTGTCTCTACCCACCCTTTAATGGGAATACTGTACAACAGCGATGTCGGCCCGGCATAAAATGTTTCGCCTTCATTGGGCCATTCCAGATGAACCACCAGCGGTTCGGTTTGGGCCATAGCTGGCAGGTTGGGGCCAGCGAAGGCCAGTGCCAGCAGCAAGCAGGCACCAACCAGAAAGCGGTTCAACGGATTAACTGGCACTATCTTCATCGGGCCATTCCTCGATGTCCAGCGGCAAGCTCCAGGGATTATCAGGATAGTGGCAGCGCACACACTCCGCCTCACGCTGCACGTTGTGGGATTGATACGGGGTCGTGGAATCTCGTCCCAATAAGGAAGTCGTGCGGAACGTGATCCATTGATCGCCATTTGGCATCGGCCCCACTTCAAGGGCAGAGCCATCGTGGCAGGCGGTACAGGCTACGTTGGCATGAACATTACTATGTGCGGTCTGGTAGCGGGGTTCCGCATATTCACCCATCTGAAATTCATGGCACTCCAGGCAGGCAACGGGTGTTTCATCCAGGATGTTCATATGAATGTCAGCTACGCTAGCATGGCAAACCGTACATTCCTGCTCATCCATTTGATCGGTATGTTCGGGAATGAATGTCGGGTAACGGGTAGTAAACTCTGTGTGGCAGCCAGCGGCCGTACAGCTGGCGATGGTGGTGTGGGCGTCGTGGCAGTCGGTGCAGGTAAAATCAGCATGGACGCTATCACTGATGTGACGGCCGTGTTGCAGCGTTTCTGAATCGGCATGGCATTTTTCGCAAAGCGCTGTGGAAGAGGTCACCGTTTCGTAATAATTGGTGCTCACGTTCAGCCAGGCAATGTCAGCCTCAGCTACCCCATCCTCGACATGATGGCAAACGGCACAGCCAATATTCTGCCACGCTTCTTCGGGAATGAGTGCATTGCTTTCCGCAACGCGCGGTTCAGGCTCATTGGGAAACTTGCAGGAGACGCAGTTGGGCGGGGGATCAATTTGAGCGGCCGTATTCCAATTTTGTGGTGAATGGCAGCGGGCACAATAATCATTTGGCCCTTTTTCGAGCGCGTAAGTTTTGGCGTGTGGGCTGCTCTCCCAGGCGGTCCAAATGTCTGCCTGCGGGGAAACGGTCGGTTCCAACGCGGTTTCTGCAACAGATGGTTCAGCGTTTGCGATTTGATTGGTGGCAGACTGGCAGCCAACCAGATTTATTGCCAGGAACAGTAATCCTATCTGCCAAATGGGTCGAATTAAATAATAATTTCTCATGATATTTTCTAGGGTGTGGCGGGAGTAACGGCCGTTTCCCCATTAGGATCAGGATTGCGTTGAAAATATTCACACCAGAACAACGACGCCCCCGGCTCATGACATGCCTCACAACTGATTGTTGGCACCACACTGGTGGACTGCTTGCCCAATGGATGGTGGCAGCGCAAACAATCGATCTCCGTCGTCAGATTATGCGATGGCCAGGAGGTAAGCGTATGGGCAAAGCGGCGCGTAATGTATTCAGCCTCATGGGGACTACCAGAAACAGGGTCTTGCCAGACGGTAAGACGGCCGTTATCGTGGCAAGCCGTACAGTTTACGCTTGGGTGCCGCGCGTGTTCAGCCACACCCGGCCCGGCCTGCGGATCATGACAGTCAGTGCAGGCCGCCGGTGACCCATGCGCCCCGTGGCAGCGCGTGCATTCCCAACCGGTATGCACGAGAGAAGCTTCCTGCTCCTCAACAACTTCAAAGCCATGCTGTCCTTCGTGGCAGTGGGCACACAGTTCCATCACGTCAGCAACCGGTTCATACTGCCCTAAAGCCTGGTTCCAGAAGGCAACAGATGTCGCGTAAGAATCGCCTACCGGTACGTGGCAAATATCACAGGTGATATGCTGCCACTCCGCTTCCGTCACCGGCACACCAGAGGCCAATTCGGGCCGTGGCGCACCCGGCTCTCGCTTGCAGGAGCCACAATCCAGCGCTTCTTGAGCGGCACTATCCTGTGTCGGGTCCCAATTTACGGGCGATTTGCAGCGGGCGCAGGTGGTATTGGCTCCCATGCCATCGTCATAGGTTGCGGCATGCGCTGAGGCTTCCCATTCAGCTTCCGCCTGGGCCAGCTCTTCATCCGTAGCCACAGGCCCGATGGGCATCGCGGTTGGCTCCAGGTTGGGTTGGGCAGGAAATGACAGTTGGGCAGCAACGGCCGTTGCCAAAGGAACCACAATCGCCAAAACCACAGCTACCATCCCCCATCTCTCCACTTTCATATTGCTGCGTCGTCCTTCGCTGTTGCAGGGGCAATTGGTATCGACTCGTTCTCGTATAGAAAAAACGGTGACTGGCACCCCACATAAATCGTGAGCGCACCAGCCACCGAACTAGAACACTATCTGCTTAAATACCGACGCTTACGCGCGTGGCATAAAACAAGAATCGTCCCAAAACTTCAGAAACTAACACGAAGGCAAAAGCCGCATACACCAGGTTGCCCATGATTCTTTCGCGACCAGGGCTGGCGGCATTCTGATACAGGAAGAAGCCGAATACACCTGCACCAATGAAAGCCAGGCCAAGGCGTAAACCAAGCAGCACGCCGAACTCCTCAATCATCATGCGGGCGCTTTCCTGAGCAGCCGCACTGCCTGCCGAAAGCGTAGCCAGATAAACAGGAGCCACGACCAGTTCAACACCAAGCACAAGAACGGCCGTAACCGCAATCCAGCGCAAAGTGTCACGAAGCAGAGCACACTGCACTTCAGCACAAGCCGAATCCTGCCGCTTCACGTAGGCGTAATTTGCCACCAGGGCAGTGCCCATGGCCAGCAAACCTAACAACAACGCGGTGGCAAAAAAGGAAACCACGGTTGCCCAGCTGTTCCAGGCTGGCTGCGTTTCCAGCATGTAAATCTGCGACATGCTGAATACCAAGACCAGGCCAACGGCCGTTGCCAGCCAGGCAATGACGTTGCGTACGGCAAAGGAAGCCATTTTGCGCCACTGCATCAGCGCAAACAAACCACCAAGCACAACAAACACGACCGTAAAGAGGATTTCCCGGCTCAACCAAGAAGTGCCCAGGTTTGTCACAGCCCGAGGCGCATTCAAGGGATTACCAAGATGGAACAGTGAGGCAATCATCGCCAGAACAACAACCGGCCCAATAGCCAGCAAAGCACGATCGCTCATCCGATCCGCTTGTTCCATATCCACCTTACGTGCCACAAAGAAGTGCACCAGACCCAGAATCAAGAAAGATCCGACTGACATTTGCGTCAAAATCGTAAACGTGATCAAAGATAGTTGACGGATCTCCATTTCACACCTCCTCCGGCATACTGATAATTCTGCCCGTACCGTTTCCGCTCATTTCCGCGTGGCGGTGAGGCGTAATCACAACAGATGGCTCGGTAATGTTGGCTCTTGGCAATGGCTCAATCGCATCCACGTCGCCGTACTTGGCGCGCAGTTCATCCAATTCACCAAAGTCAAGCGCGCGCATCACGCAAGCATCTACGCAAGCCGGGTTCTGACCTTTGTCCAACAAATCAGCACACATGTTGCACTTGGTCATCACACCTGCTTCTTCATCAAACTGTGGTGCACCGTAAGGGCAGGCCCATTCGCAATAGCGGCAGCCAATGCAGGCATCCTGTTCAATGAGCACAACGCCGTCTTCCCGTTTGGAGATACCGCCAGCCGGGCAAACTTCCACACATAAGGGATTCTGGCAATGCATACAGGCAACCGAAACTGCGTAGTTAAACACATTGCTAGGAACCCACATATCTTTGTTTCTACGATGCGGCACCCAATGACCACCGCCATACTTAATGACCCGCCGCCAGTTAATACCTACCGGCAAATCATTTTTATCCTTGCAAGCAGCCATGCACGCTTTGCAGTCAGTACAGGCGCTTGCATCAAAGTAGAAGGCCATTTGTTTTGTCATCGCTTATGCCTCCTTAAAGATGATTCGTTGGGGCCATTCGACATCAGGTTTCAAGTCAATTGGTCCATTATATTTTTCGATCTGGACGTTACAGCTGTTAAACCCAAGGTTGCCTTGATCGGTAGCGATGGGTCCATTCAGGATGTTAGTGGCACCAGCCTTGTCAACGCCTGTTTCTTCATCCATTTCTACCCAGGCACCTTCGCCCAACGTGGTAACCCCAGGAATCATTCGCTCTGTCACGTACAAGGGACGAATAACTGTACCGTGACGACTGGTGATTTGAACGATGTCGCCAGAGCGCAGCCCACGTACTCGGGCATCAATGGGGTTCATCATGAATTCTTGCGGGAAGAATTCTCTGAGCCAGGTAACGTTGTCCAGAATTGAGTGGCTCCGCCGTTTGTAATGGATGGTGTAAAGCTGGAGCGGATAATCACCCTTGACTTTGTTGTCCCAATCAGCGTAGGTATCTTCAATACCTTCTTCAATCTGATCCCAGGTGGCAATGGGTGATTTTGGCGTAAAGCCATACCCTTCAACCGTGTCTGCGTAGGTCTGGCAGTGGATTTCAATCTTGCCGCTGGGGGTTTCGCGGGCAAAGGTTTCAGGATCGTTACGATAATCCTCAAACTCTGTAAAGCCAAAGTTGTCACCTTCAGAACGAGGTACCTGGTAGGAACCCTTTTCCTTGAATTCGCGGTAGCTGATGCGTCCTTGCTGAGGTTCGCCTTCAACGCCCATTTCAGCAATGTCGGCGGCCGTAATGGTTACCAGCGGTTCATAATCAACACCGTTGGCCATGATCACTTTAGCCCCGGCTAATTGATTAAAGACTTGTTGCTCGCTGGATATGGGATCGATCTCATTTGCGTCCAATCCCAATCGCTTACCTAATTCCGCAGCTACCCACATATCGTCTTTGGTCTCAAACAATGGCTCGATGACCTGGCTGGAGAAGAACAGCGCCTCGCGATTGCCACTAGTAAACGTGCCATACCGTTCCCACCGGGTGGTAATCGGCAAAACAACATCAGAGTAGCGAGCATCGGTGTTATAGAAGTGACCTTGCGTCACCACAAACTCAACGGCGCGGTGGGCTTCAATGCCTTTTGTCAGGCCAGTGCATTGGTTCAGCGTGATATACCCACCGTGGTAGATCATCTGGATATTAATATCCCTAATGTCGTCCTTCCCGGCGATATATTTGCCATCCAGCACTGTGTTCCAAACCTGGTTGTAATTGATTCTTGTCTCAACCGGGTTGGAAATGCCGGGCACACCACTGCTACCCGCACGAACAAGCGGCGGGCCAGCATTGCCAGCACGGTTATGGCAGCTTAGTCCAGTACCCGCACCAGGAATGCCAATGTTACCAGTCATGCAAGCCAGGGTGATGAAGGCCTGAGAAGTGCTCGAACCACGATGGATGCGAGTGCTTGCCCCACCACAAATGACCATGGTTGGCTTGGTGATGGCATACTCAATTGCCAGCTGACGGATCTGTTCGGGCGGGGTACCGCAACGTTCAGCAGCCCAAGCTGGATTCTTGGGAACACCATCATAGGTGCCTAACACATAATCCTTAAAACTTTCTTTGGGGTCGGCCCCTTCTGGCATATGTTCGGCATCAAAACCAACAGTACACTTGTTCAGGAACTCCCAGTCAATCAAGGGGTTGGTTACCGGATCATCTTCGGTGATCATGACGTAAGCCATGCCCAACAACATTGCCAGGTCGGTGGCCGGGCGGATGGGAATCCATTGATCGGCCAGCACCTGAGCGGACTCGTTGTAATAAGGGTCTACGAAGATGAATTTGGCACCCGCGTTCTTGGCTTGTAGGTAGTTGTAGGTAGGGCTGCCGTTACTACTAACGGCCGGATTTGCACCCCACATAATGATTAGTTTTGATTTACGTAAGCGCAGCCGGTCATTGCCAGTGTTAGAATAACTGACTGTGTAAGACCCAACGATTTTGGGTGTATCGGTCCAGGTACCCCAGGATGTCATGCCCCAACCGGTTGAATGGCCACCGAGAAGGCGCAGTGTGCGCTGGATTTCTCCGGGGGCCACGGCGTAGATGGATTCATTGCCATATTTTTCAGCGATTCTTTTGGTTTCGCTAGCAACGATGTCTAGCGCTTCGTCCCAGCTAATGCGCACCCATTCGTCTTTGCCGCGCAGCTCTTTACGACCACCGCCCGGCTCCCAATTCTTGCGCTTCATGGGGTACTTAAGCCGGTCAGCGGCGAAGACTTGCATACGCTGTGAACGACCGCGTACACACCCTCTTTGCTGCGGATAATCGGGGCTGTCTGGGTGAGTGTCATCTGTCTTAACTCTGGTGACGACACCGTCAACCACCTGAGCTTTTAAGAGGCACCGCCCGCCGCAGTTGTGCCAGCAAGCAGCAGCTACCCACTTTTCTTCTGTGGGGGCCGCTTCTCTGGCTGCCTCAACTGCTTTAAAGCCGTAGCTCATACCCCCGGCTAACACGGCCGTTCCGCCCAGCGCGCCACTCCATTTGAGAAAACTGCGCCGATTAAGAACTGTGTTGTCGAGGGCCTTGTTGAGGAAATTATTTTCACTCATGTGATGCTCCTCCATGATATTGTCAAACGGTCAACATCTAAAAAAACGATCTTCCCTAGTAAGCTTGTGTTCAATTATTTGCAATAGCCGCCTCCTGAAATGCTTCTTAATCTAAATTTTATTAAGGTGACACTTTCAGGATACAGGGAAAGGGGCGGGCAACACATCCTGCTGTAGAGGAGTCTGATGTCACCCAAGTGGGTGATATTTAGTCATTCAGAGGAAACAATGCCCTTTTGTACGGCATAGGTCGCCGCTTGTGTGCGGTTTTCCAGCTGCAACTTGGCAAGGATATGGCTAATATGCGTTTTGACGGTGTTGGTGGTAATGAAGAGCTCTTCGGCAATTTGGGGATTACTGGCTCCCTGCGCTAGCAAAGTTAGAACTTCTATTTCACGCTCGGTCAATTCGTCGGCGAGGCGAGCATCACCATTCCCATTACTGGCCATAATTTTTAAGAGGCGGCTGGCCATGGCGCGCGTCATGGCAACTTCATTACGGGTCACCCCGGCCAAAAGCTCAAACAATTCAGTTGCATCCAAATCCTTGAGCAAGTAGCCAGCCACGCCCAGGCGAACAGCTTCTTTAAGATGTTCATCTTCCTCAGACGCTGTCAGCATCACAATGGCAATGTCGGGTAGTGATTGCCGGATTTGACGCGTGGCTTTTAATCCATCCCCATCCGGCATCTGGATGTCCATCAAGATGACATCTGGCCGTAATTGGTTAGCCAGCTGAACGGCTTCTTGCCCAGAGGCTGCCTCGCCAATCACTTCAACCAAATCATCGTGAGCACGCATAAGGCCAATTAATCCCTGGCGAAACAGCTTGTGATCATCGGCAACAACAATTTTTAGTGTCATAATCGTTTCCTCGATGGGTGACGACAACGAATTTGCGTAACAAACGAATTGAAACCACGTTAAATTCCTGTCCGAACATGGGTGGCATAAAATAAGAATCGTCCCAATATTTCGGAGATCAGGACCAATAAACAGGCAAGATAAATGGCAGTTGTCATTTCAAATTTTGGCTTTTTACTACGCAGCAAAATATAGGCAGTGAGCCCAAACCAACCCACGCCGGTAAACAAGGCAATGTAACGCAGCCCCAAAAGTGGCTGATAAAGACCCAGCAACAGAACCAGACTGGTCTGTGCCGATAATTCTCCCTGGTTTAGATTCATGATGAGCATGAGGTTGAGGATCAGGGTGATAACGGCCGTTCCCCCCGCCACTCCCGCCAGCCAAACAAATGATTGATGGACAATCTGCCGCCGTACGGCCGTATCTGCCGCACCAGCCACCTCAGACACTTTTAGATCCATCACTAACAGCACAGCAACGGCCGTAACGCCCAAAACTATGGCGGACAACAAGAAAGAAATGATAGTCAACGATGAATTCCATGAGGAATGGGTCGGCAATAAATAAATATGGGACATGCAGTAAATACTCAAGCTGCCCATCAACAGCGCCAACCAGCCAAGGAAGGTAATCAACCGAGAATGACCGTAAGTAAACCATTGTACGTAGGCAATCCCGCCAACAATCAGAAAAAACGAAATGGTGAAAAGAATTTCACGGCTTAGCCAGGATGAGCGTAAATTTAGCGTAGCCAGCAGTGAGAAAATGGGGTGGCTCAGGTGAAAATGAGAGCCGATGATGGCGGCAATGATGGTTAGAAAAACAGCCAGCACCGGAATGCGAATGATGTGATCTGTAACGGAACGGCCGTGCTGCCGAATGGCAACCGCGCGTATGAGCCACAGACCGAGCAAGGCTCCCACTGCCAGCTGCATCAAAATGGTATAAACCGGTAAAGCCCACTCACGAACGTTCATAATGTTTTTTGAGGTACCACTATTGCAGCACCAGATTTTGCTTGCGCAGTTTTTCTTCTGCCAGGCAAGGGAAACGACACAGGATCGAGGTCCCTTCGCCTGGCCTGGAATGCACCGTCAACTCCCCGCCAACCGCTTGCGCCCGCTCGTGCATTGTCTGCAAACCAAAACTGCGTTTGCCACCGTTCTGGCTTACAAAACCAACCCCATCATCAATCACTTCCATCAAGAGATATTCACACTGGTTGGCATTATTCTGCTTTTGCACAATGCGCACACGCACAGAATTGGCCTGCGCATGTTTACGCACGTTGGTCAACGCTTCCTGCAAAATGCAAACGAGCTGCACTTCGGCTAACGAAGCCAGGTTCAACGAACCTTCTACTTCATTCTTAAACTGGGCCTCAATCCGCGTCTGAATGCCAAATTCATTTAGATATTCATCAATGGCAGAGACCAGACCTTTTTCATTGGCCAGCGTGGTGCGCAAGCTGAGGATATTTTCGCGGACGTCAGCATGGGCCAGCTGGACGGCCTGGCGCATTTGGTCCAGTTCATTGCGCAACGCTTCCTGTTTGCCCCGCTTGAGCAGCGTTTCTAGAGTTTGCACCTGCAAATTTAGGTAACCTAAGACTTGTGCCAGCCCATCATGCATTTCACGGGCGATTCGCCCGCGCTCTTCGATAATGGAAAATGATTGCAGTTGTGAGGTCATAAGGCCATGTTGAATGGCAATCACCACCTGGTCAGCCAGACACTCCAACCAGATGAGATCGGTTTCTGAATAAGGTTCCCCTTCATGCCGAGCGATCCATAAAGCCCCAATCGGTTTATCATCCAGGTCAAGCTGAACCGCCGCCACCATGCTGGCCATGTTTTCACTAAAAAAGCACAGATTCTCAAAGTTTTCTGGTGGTTCACCGGCCGCAGAACAGTAAGAGCCTGTGTGGTACAGGGTGTTCAAGATAAGGGGATTTTCAACCTTGACCGGGGAATCAACAATTTTTGTCTGGCTGTCGTTGGCGTAACATTTCAATTCCAGGTCAGGCAGATCGCCAGTTAAAAGGGCCAGCCCCATGAAATTGGAGTGGAGCAGTTTACGGCCGTTATCCACAATGTAAAGCAGAATATCATCCACATCTTCCAGCTCAGCAATGTGGCGGCTGATGCTGATCAGTGCGTCTGTCCAGTTTTCGGCCGTTTGCCGGGCTGCAATTTGTGCCTCAAAAGCCAGTTTCTGCGCTCGATCCCGCTCATTTTGCAGCTCACGCATTTGCCGTTTGCGGATGGCGTCAAAAACATCTAAGCCCCTCACCACAAATGCGGTCACCGCAAATGCCGAAAGCATCCGCCAAAATTGAATCGGCAAACCGGTGGTTTCTAAAACGCGATCATAATCGAGCCAATTCATCAGCCCAAATGGTTTTTCCGGTTCTGCTTGTTCGCCGCTAAAGGCATCATAAATTGTGCGGTTGTAGTTGTAGTAAGATGCCGGTCCATAAGGGGCTGCGGGAACGACCAACCCGACCACAAACGCCTCAAACAAAAAGGCCAGTCCGGTTGCCAGCATAAGCCCGGCCACATCATGATAGCCATGCCCTTTTTGCTCACGCCATTGCCGCAAAAAACCAATGCCAGCCATAATGCTGCCGGGTAAATAAAGCAAATACCGTGACCAGATATCAATTGGGATTTCAATAGGTGACGGCGTGATAAAGGTGGTAGAAGCGTACGTGATGACAAAGGCAATGGGAACGATTAACAAGCCGGGAATAAGATGAATCCAGGCCGGTAAGGGAGTGATTTTAGTCAAAACGCCCCAGCCAAAAATAAGCAGCAGCAGACCACTGGTAGGCTGGAGAATCATTCTGATTACGTTGGTAATCTGATCGACCTCTGGATTTGCCCCGTAAGTGTGAAGCATGTCCAACCAGGCGATGGTTGCGTAGGCAAAGCCAAAAGCAGACAGCCAGGGAATCTGTTTCCGCAACGGTGTGTCATCGCCGTGACGAAATTGAAGGCCGGCTGCCAAACCCAAGGTAAAAAAGGCTAAGCCATAAAAAAAATAGACTGCAATCATTTCATGCTGCTGGCAAACGCCCCATCGCACCCAAGGCCCATTTCATGCATTTGTGGAAGGGGTCAAAAAACATCATGGGGCAACCGCCAGCAATAACCTGAATGCCATTTTCCTGGCAAACGGCCGTTGCCTCATCAGACACACTAGACGGCATAAACGTATTATTGTGCATCCAAACACGAGGCACACCGGCGGCCACACAATCTTGCGCAATTTGGGCGCTTACCTCAGGTGATGTGACTAGAATTGCCCCATCTACTCCCCCAGGAATTGCCTGCATATTGGGATAACAGGTCACATCTTCTACCATTTCTGCATGGGGATTTACGGCAAACGTTTCGTATCCCTTGTCGCGCAACGTGCGGAAAATGCCGTTAGCCGTTTCGTTTTTATTGCGGGACACACCGGCAACGGCGATACGTTTCTGGGCAAGAAATTCCTTGGCCAATTCATCAAAATGACTCATTTCAAGCTCCTTCCTATCCTACGCACTGTAGGAAATAGATTCCGAAATTACAGTTTGCCTCTATTCAAAATCATCTCTTACCTACAGCAGGGGTCATAGTGATAATCACCCTGTTTATTGATGATAGATGTCACAACCGACGGCCGTTTTCAGCTACGCAATACAAAAGGTGAATAAACTCATCTCCCGCTTATGCTTTTTGTAACTTTTCCAGTAAACAACAATGATTTAAGGTGGTAGAAGGAGCGTCAGACCTTTCTTCCGGGAATCGATCCTAAAGTCTTTGCGACCGGGTATCACTGAGCTGGCATCCATCCCCATCTTGGTCCAAAAACGATATCCCCGATCACCTGGAGAACGGCCTTTATCGCAGGGTGTTTTCACCCTGCAGGAGGAAAATGATGAAGGTCAAAACTATTTTAATCATCGACGCTATCGTCTTGCTTGTGTTTGGAGTCGGTTTTTTGTTTGCCCCCGTATGGTCGATGGAGCTGTTTGACATTTCCCTCGACACCGCCGGCATCCTGATGACCCAGCTTTTGGCAGCAGCTTTCCTGGGCTTTGCCATTTTAGACTGGATGGGCCGCAACTATGCCGTGGCTGATGATGTTCGGCCGTTAATCGCGGCAAACTTCATCATGAGCGCAGTAG
>JBNKLQ010000048.1:0-28695 GCA_050292445.1 Promineifilaceae bacterium (SeqCode)
CGTCGAATTAACGAACTGCGCGATGCAACAGGCAGTTCCTTTTGGCAGCGAAACTACTACGAACACATCATTCGCAATGAACGTGCCCTAAATGCCATTCGTGAATACATCCATAACAATCCTGCAAACTGGCTGCAAGATCAACTGCATCCCGCTGCGCCACCAAATCCATTTAACCAAAAATAAGTGGGTGTTACGCGGTCGCTCACGGAGATTTGAAAGATGAACGATAAGCTACAGAGAGGGTTAAAACAATTGGCAGAGGCCGGTCATGATAAAGGTAAGCTAGGGATGGCGCTTATCTTATTACATGGCGCTTTGGAAGAATTTTTCCGCGACCAGCTGGCGGCCGAAATTGCCGCTGATGAAGACGAACAAGGGCGGAGGAGAACAGATTGGCAGGATTTGCTCAATCTATGGCAGGAACATCGAACTCTGTCGCATCATGATCGTGAACTGATCTATGCCAAAAACGGTAAACGCAATGCTGTTGCTCACGGAGACCTCTTTGAGATTAGCCGGAATGAAATGGAGATTTACGCGGAATTTGTTAAAAATTTCATGGGCATCCCCAGGTCGTCCCATGATGAATTTGCAACCCGGCCACATTCGCCCCAATCCCGGCCAACGGCCGTTGCCAATCCGCCGATTATTCCTACAAGAAACAGATCGTGTTTAAGACAGTTTGTGGTTGCTCTGGTTGTCTTAGGCTTGCTCATCGGGGGCTGCTACTGGTCTGGCCTGAGCTTTCTCAACGGCCTTAGTCCAGAAAGTAGAGATACCGAAGCTGAAATAGAAGCCTTGCCAGAAGAAGCCGTAGAAATTATTGATCCGACCACAGAAATCAAAGCCAATCCTACTGAGGAAATTGAAAATTTGTCCGAGGATGAAAACAAGACAACTCCACCTGGCGCACCCTCATCAAGTACAGCAAGTGATGATGAGAATACGATTCCCAGACTTCGCGTTGTGGGGAATTCTTATGTGCGCTCTGAACCAGGAACTGACTCTGAAATTATTGGCACCGTTCTTGATGCAGAAGAGTATGAAATCATCGAAACATCGGCGGATGGCGATTGGTACAAAATCCAATTAGAATCGGGTCAGGAAGGATGGTTAGGGTCGACCCGCGCCACCCAGGTTTCCCCTTAAAATATTCATTATGCCTACAAACAGAAATCTTCCATTTGCGAGGAAATAACCAGTGAAACTTTCAGAAAAAGATGCAAACCTGTTTTTTGATCTCATGTTCCCGCTTCAATTTTATGTCAATCAGAAAAAGCATGTCTTGCCTGATGTGTCATCCCTTGAGGAGTACATTGAACTCGATTTGCAAAAGCAAGCATCTGTTAGAGATGCTTTGTGGCAAGAGCCTTCATTGATTGCCCAATACGTGGCTGAGAACCCCAACCAATTATCGGCAGAGCATTTGGCAATCATTGAGAGTTGGCAGCAGCGGGTTGTCGGCCGTTTTGTGTTGGAGCGACTGCTGAAAAAACATGCCATCTTCATTGGCGATGAAAATGTGTATGCAGTTTTGGCGCTGCACAATGCGTTTGCTGAAATGATTCCCAAAGAGGCGCTGCCGGTTTTTCTGGAAACGGTTTTGCTGCCGTTTAGGGACGTCATTATTTATGATGGGCTGATACGTGGCGGCAACATTATGATTGGCCGTAACATGGCCTATGATTACAAAGAAACTTATATGGCAGCCAAACGCAATGGCAAAATTATTGCCAGTCTGAATCCAGAGGTGCTAGCACGGCAGGCGGCAAAAAAGCCCAAACCGCTTAAGGATTGGCAGCCAACGCTTGCTTCTCTGGCTAATGAGGCCAAGAAGCTGCGGGCAGAAGGTGGATCACCGCCAACCTGGGGGCCAGCGTTTAGTTTGGTGAAGGCGAGTTTAGCATTTGCGGAAACGGCCGTTACCACCCCGCAAGATGATGATGCCCTCTGGAAAAGCTTCGAGCGCATCGTACGTAGCGTGAACAAGGTAGAAAATGGCATCTTCCAGACGATGGATTAAGGCTCCTCCCTTACCTTAAATTCCCAGAGAGTAACGGCCGTATACCACAAACACAGCCAGCAATAAAAATACAACCGTGCCAATCGCCATCTGTGGTTCACCTCTTCTCAGGCGTACATTAGTGGCTCCGGCCATGATGATGGCCAGGCTCATTGCCGCTAGTGGCGTTAGCCAGGGCAAGATGCCGGTGGCCTGAGGCAAAACAACCCCAATGCCCCCCAAGAGTTCAAGGATGCCAATCATTCTGAGAAATCCAGGCGAAAAATCGGCTGCATAACTGGTGAAGCTACCTTGCATCATCGCTTCCCTCGATTGCAATAGCTTCTGCCCGCCGGCAAAAATAAAAAGCAAAGCTAAAAAGATTTGAACAACCCACAGTGCGATATTCATAGGTTTATCTCCCTGAAATAACGATAATGTAGGTTGAAACCCGCCCAGGTATGTGCCGTTGCGACCCCAATTGGGTTGCCAACCCCATTTCCCCACGCTACACTCACCCACAATTAGCAACTAACAAACTCGCAACTATGCAAAACGGCCGTTACGTACACATTTTCTTCCTCGATGGCGTAGGATTGGGCGGGGACGATCCCGACGTGAATCCCTTCGTCAGCGCCACCTTGCCGCACCTTACCGAGCTTTTGGGTGCCGGCTGGTTTGCCACGCGCGACCCAATCCGCACCGAGCGGGCCAGCCTGGTGCCTACAGATGCCAATCTGGAGATGCCCAAAAAGCCGCAAAGCGCCACCGGGCAGGCGACCATCCTCACCGGGCGCAACGTGCCGCAACTGGTCGGCGAGCATTACGGCCCCAAGCCGAACCCGGCCGTGCAGGCTGTCATTGCCGAAGGAACCTTGTTTCAAGAAGTGGTAGACGCAGGTGGGCAGGCAGCGCTCATCACGCCGTACCCGCAAGGGTATTTTGACGCGGTGGCGCGGGGCAAGCGATTGTTGTCGGCCGTGCCCCTGGCAGCCACCCAAGCGGGGTTGTCTTTAATGAATGCTGAAGATCTTAGAAACGGCCGTGCCGTGAGTCCTGGCTTTACCGGGCAAGGCTGGCGGGAACATTTAGGCTACAATGACATCCCGCTGCTCACCCTGGAGGAATCTGGGCGGCAAATTGCCCAGGTGGCCCGCCGCTACCAGTTCAGCTTCTTTGAACATTGGCCCAGCGACCGGGCGGGACATCGCGGCACGTTGGCCGAAGCCGCCGCCCATCTGGAGGTGATTGACGGCGTGCTGGGCGGCCTGCTAGACGCCTGGGATGATGAAAACGGTCTCCTCATCCTTACCAGCGATCATGGCAACATCGAAGAGAAGGATCAGCGGCAGCATACTCGCAATCCTGTACCTACCCTGCTGGTTGGTCCCGAACACGCCCATCTTGCCGCCGAAATTCACGATTTGCGTGACATTGCCAAAGTGACCCGCACCTTTTTGGGACTGCCCACACCTGTCTTCGTGTAAGCAGTGTTGTAATAGTTTATGATTAGGGTTAGGCGGTTAAGAATTTGCCACTTGTTAAACAAGGTTGAAAAGATAGATACCCGTCTTCACGGGTATGACACTTCTAGATACGAAAAGGATTTTGTATGACGATAAGTTCAGAAAAATTTCGGGAAGCCCTGCGTTTATTTCCAGCAGGCGTGACCATTGTAACGATTAAAGCGCCGGGGTTTGAGCAGCCGCATGGCCTCACTGTCTCGGCGTTTGCCTCCATCTCGCCAGAGCCGCCGCTGGTTATGATCGCCATTGATCATCGCGCCTCCGGCCATGAAATGTTGGAGGAGGAAGGGGCAGTTTTTGCGATTAATATTTTGTCGCAGGAGATGAGCGAGTTGTCTAACCGGTTTGCCTGGATCAAAGATGAGGATCGGTTTGCCGTGGGCGATTGGGGTACGGCCGTTACCGGTGCCCCCATTTTGCAAAACGCTCTCGCCTGGCTCGACTGCACCATTCACAATCGGTACGAAGCCGGTACCCACACCATCTACATTGGCGAAGTGCAGGCTTCGGGCACACCCACTGCGGATATGCCACCGCTCATTTACTGGAATCGGGGCTACCGCTACCTTAAAATCAGCGACGACCCGACCGACTAGATTTGGTTGATACGTGAAACGTGACTCCGTTTGGGTCACGCATCACGCTAGACTACGGTTCATGAACGAAAATCAGCAAGCAACGTGGCCGGTAGAAATTATCCGCAGCCAAAAGCGGCGTAAATCGGTGAGCGCGGAGCTAAAACAGGGGGTATTGGTGGTGCGTGCGCCAGCGCGCATGTCTGATGCGGAGCTGGCCCCCATCATCGAGAAGCTGCGCCAGCGGCTGCAAAAACGCACCCGCCGTCCCGCTCCCACGGATGATGATTTAGAGCAGATGGCCCAGAAATTGAACCGGGAATATTTTAACGGCCGTCTCCGCTGGCAATCCTTGCGCTATGTCACCAATCAAAACAAGCGGTTTGGCAGCTGTACCCCCAGCTTGGGCACTATTCGCCTCAGCCACCGGCTGGCTACCATGCCCAAATGGGTACTCACCTATGTCCTTATGCACGAACTAGCCCATTTGGAAGAAGCCAACCACGGCCCAAATTTCTGGGCGCTCGTCAATCAATATCCCCTCACCGAACGGGCCCGTGGCTATTTGATGGCCATTGGTCTGGAAGAAAACGAAGATACCCTAGTCCAAGATTAATAGATATTATTGCAGTGCCAAAACAGTGACGTGCGCGACGATGGTGTCTTGTCCACAATCGCGGAAAACTGAAACGCGATGGTGTCCGTCTTGAACGTAGTAATCATCACCAACGGCAACCAGAGAGATAGGTGGCAGGGAAGCCAACTGCTGGCGGGCTTTGCGCACGCCTTCCAGACGGCTGCGGCTGTGGCTGTTGGTCAGGCGAAAATCGGCGTCAAAATCATGGCTGCGGGCGTCGCTGGCGGTGCCTTTGATTTGGCTCAACTGAACCTGGCATACGCCTTGGTAATGGGAGTCGGCGATGGCGCGACCAGAAGTTGCCTGGTTCAACGTGGGCAGTGTTTGCCGTTTGGGGATGAAGCGGGAGATTGTATTACCGGCCCAGCTTTGCAATTTTTGTGTATGAATTGTGGTCGCTGAAAACATGATTTTGTCCTTTATCTGCCAATTTTTGGTGCCAACCGTTATCTGATGGGCAGGATACGGCCGTTCCGTGACACAAACGTGACACAATCTGCGGCATCAGCTAAAATCCACTCGATCCCCGACAACAAAACGCTAAGACTTTCTGAGGACAAAACAATTCCATGCACCTGACCCTCAACTTTTTTGGTGGCTTTCACGCAGCCGTTGCTGACAAACCAATCTCTGAATCACGGGCCAAGCGGATCGAAGCCCTGCTTATTTTTTTGGCTATGGAAGCGGGTCGTCCGCACCGGCGCGAAGTGCTGATTGGCCTCCTCTTCCCCGATATGCCCGATGACGCTGCCCGCACCAACCTGCGCCAGACGCTTAGCCGCTTGCGCCGGGCCATCAGCGATGCCCAGGCTGAGCCTCCATTTCTGTTGTCTTCCCGTGAATCGACCCAGTTCAACCAGGCAAGCAACCACACGCTGGACGTGGTGCAGTTTCAGGCAGGCCTAGCGGGGTGTGAGCCGCATCGGGGGCGGCGTGAGGGTGACTGTGCCGATTGCATGGTGCTGGCGGCAACGGCCGTTTCTCATTACAAAGGCCCTTTTCTCGATGGGTTCTTTTTGGAAGACAGCAGCGCTTTTGAAGAATGGCTGCTGGGGCAGCGGCAGCAGCTTCAGACAATGGCGTTGGCGGCGCTGGATGAACTAACGCAGTTTCACGAGCAGCGCGGCGAGTATGAGCAGGCGGCGGTATTTGCCCGCCAGCAGTTGGCTATTGAGCCGTGGCGCGAACCGGCCCAGCAGCAGCTCATGCGCGCCCTGGCCCAGCTGGGTGAACGGAATGCCGCCCTGGCTGCCTACCAAAGCTTTTGCCAGACGTTGCAAGACGAATTAGGCGTGGCCCCCTTGCCAGAAACGGCCGCATTGGCTAAACAAATTCAAGATGCATCGGCCGAACGACCGTACCAACTGCCACCCCGTGAGCAAAACTTGATCGGGCGCGATGAAGAGCTGGCCCAGCTCTCTGCCTGGCTGGCCCATCCGGCCCAGCGGCTGCACAATATTGTGGGGCCAGGCGGCATGGGCAAAACGCGGCTGGCATTGGAAGCAGCCTGGCTGGCGGCCACCGCCCACCTGGGGCCGTTCATGCACGGCATCTTTTTTGTGCCGCTGGCGGGCGTGGCGGCAGTGGAATCGGCTGGGTTTAATCCGCTGGTAACGGCCGTTGCCGAAGCGATTGGGTACACCTTTGCCGGGGCGGCCGAGCCGCAGGCGCAGCTGCTGGCCTACCTGCAAGACAAAAAGATACTTTTGGTGCTGGACAATTTGGAACACCTCATGCAGCCAGGTCGCACGCTGATTTTGGCGCTGCTAGAACACGCTCCGGCGCTCAACCTGCTGGTGACCTCGCGTGAGCGGCTTAATCTGGCGGAGGAGCATGTGCTGACGCTGAGTGGCCTCCCCAGCGATGCCGTTGGCGATGTCACCGCTGATGCCAATTTAAGCCCGGCAATGGCGTTATTTGTGCAGCGGGCGCAGCAGGTGGAGTCCCGTTTTGCTTTGACGGAATCGGGGGATTGGTCAGCAACGGCCGTTGCCGAGATTTGCCAACTGCTGGATGGCTTGCCGCTGGCCATTGAGCTGGCAGCGGCCTGGGTGCGCCTGCTTTCTTGCCCAGAAATTTTGGCAGAATTGCACCACAATCTGGATAGCCTCAGCGCCAGCGCTGTGGATCTGCCGCAGCGGCACCACAGCCTGCGTGCCGTCTTTGATTATTCCTGGCAGCTGCTCACTGCCACAGAACAGCAGACGCTGTCTCAGTTGGCCATCTTCCAGGGTGGGTTTGAGCGGCAGGCAGCGGCTCGGGTAACGCAGGCGCGATTGCCGCAGCTTTCTGCCTTGTTGGATAAGTCGTTTTTGCGTCGCCAATTGGGGGAAACGGCCGCATTTGCCACCTCGCGCTACGAAATGTTGGCCGTGGTGCGTCAATTTGCCGCAGAGCATTTAGAAAATGGGCAGCTTGGTTTTGATTTGCGCCAGCGATACGGCCGTTATTATCTCGATTTGGTAGCCGCGCAGGAAACTGACTTGCAAGGCAGCAATCAGCTGCGTGCCCTGGCAACCATCAACCAGGAAATGGAAAATATTCGTCAGGCGTGGCGATTGGCCGTGAGCCAGGCCGATGTAATGGCCCTCAGCCGGGCGACGGAGGCCCTGTCGCTCTTTTTATACATGCGCAGTTGGTTCCGTGAAGGGTTGGCGCTGTTCAGCCAGGCAATTGAGCAGCTGGCAGAAAAAGCACCCGCAGGGGTGATGGCCAAAATGGCGTCTCGGCAGGGTTGGTTTACGTTTTTGCTGGGGGATCGGGCAAAGGCGGAGGGATTGCTCAGCCAAAGCGTTGCCCGGCTGCGTGTCGAAGGTGACGAGGCCGCCCTGGTTTATGCCCTTAATTATCTGGCCGTGGTGCAATATGTGCAGGATGATTACGAAGCAGGCTGGGCAACTTGCCAGGAGGCATTGGCCGTGGGCGAACGGCATGATTTGATCTACAGTCAGGCGATAAGCAACAATATTTTGAGCCAGATTGCCTATCTGCAAAAGCGGTATGAGGTGGCCCTGGTGCATTCACAGGCCAGCCTGCGTTTGGAGCAAGCGCTTGGCAATCGCTGGAGCATGGGCTTTTCGTTGGTAAATTTGGGACGGGTGGCCTATGCTTTGGGAGATTTTGCCACGGCCCAAGCGAATTATGAAGAAAGTTTGGCCATTCGTGAAGGCATGCAGGATGCACGGGGGCAGGGCCTGTGCCGGATGTATTTGGGGGATACGGCCGTTGCCCGCCAAAATGTAGCTGAAGCCAAAGCCCATTATCAGCACAGCCTGATTATCTTTAGCCAGATTGGCGATAAAGTCACGGTGCAAAAGCTGAACGAGCGGTTACTGTCCTTGCCTACCGCTTAGGCATTCTGCGTTTAGCCGTGCCCCATTTTTTATGCTCGTCTTCATACTGCTCCGGGCTGTCTAAATCGCGCAAAATGGAATCTGTGGGGACGTCAACCAGATGCAGCGCATTGGCGTGCCGTCGCAGCAAGGTACGGGGGGCATCATCGGGGGGCAGGGCGAGCAGCTCCGCAAAATAGGCACGACCGATAAGTACGGGATTTCCTCGTCGCCCCTCAAAAACGGGCGCGATTAAGTCGCTGTGGCCTTGCCAGTAAGCTGCCAGCAGCAGGTCAATGGTTTCTGGTTCCACCATCGGCTGGTCGGCCAGCATCACCAGAACGGCCGTAATATTCTCAGGTAGCTGGCGGACGGCCGTTTGCAACGAAGAGATCATTTCCCCCGCTCTATAATTTGGATTATGTAAAGTATTGACGCCTGCACCCTGAGCAATATTGGTTACCTTTGCAGCTTCGTGGCCGGTGATGACGAGGAGATTGTGGACGGCCGTTTGCTGCAAATTGCGAATCGTTTGGCCCAGAACAGTTGTGTCGCCCCAGGGCAGCAGCTGCTTGGTTTCACCCATCCGTTTGCCCTGGCCTGCTGCCAGGAGGACGGTCGTTACCCGTTTATGCACTTCGCGCACCGGCTGGTCTGTCTTAACGGCTCCAATAATCACCCGGTCAATGCGGGACGTGTACAAGGTTTGCCGGGCAATCTGGCGAGCGGCTTTCAGCTGTGCGGCCGTTTCTACCTTGTTTATAAACGGCACCACCCGTGCCCCCTCTGGCACGCCCTTCAGGCCACCTTGCGGATGGGTTATCAATCGTGCCACATCATTTACCGATAACTGATTACCGATTACTGAATACTGCAACAGTTCTTCTGCCAATTCTGGCCGATGGGTGACTTCTGGGAAACGGCCGTCCAAAGCATCAATCCCCACCACCGGCACCACCACCGTTGCGTCGGGGGGAATCACCGGCTCGTGAGCGGCTGGTGCCTTGATGGGGCGCATCCGCGAACCGTCTGCCTCTACCAGTACAAAATCGACATCTGATCGCGCTAACCACTTCCCTGGCAGTTTCGGCGGCACCCCCTTCGCTTTTTCCCCTTCTACCGCGCCTACCACTAAGCACATCCCGTGTCGATCCAGGGCTTGCTTGATTTCCTCCTCACTTTTCTCTGAGTCCTCTGTGGCAAAAATCACTTCTGCAGCCAGTTTTATCTGGGCGGCAAAGATGCGCGTGGTGGTGGTGAGGATGCGCCGCCCAGGCAAAGCCTCGGCCAGGGCAAAGAGCAGGCTCGTTTTGCCGCCACCACCCACAAAGGCCATAAGTTCGCCACGAGGACGCAGGTTAAACGCCGTGGAGAGCGTGATGTCTTGGTTCATGACTGCTGGTTCAAATGGGTGAGGATCGCTGCCAAAACGCCCCCGCCAATGGCCAAGGCTTTCTCCGAAATGGTGAAGCAGGCAGAACTGTCGGCGCGAGCATCCAGATCGCCAATTTTTAGCCCAGCGGCTACTTCACTGCCGGGGGCAATTAGCCCGCGCAGCACCCCGGCAAAGGGCGCAGTAATCGTTTTGCCCGCTACATCTCCGATTGTGTCGCCTTCTTGAACCAAATCTCCAATCTCTAATCTCCAATCAACCCTCCCTGCTATTGGTGCCCTCAGTACTCGCTCTGCCCCTTTACCGGCGATGATGCCAGGTGTGCCGGTGTTGGGCAGGGCTGAGCCGTTCCAGATGACGCGCCCCAAGGAATGACCGCGCATCGTTTCGATGACGGCATGGCAATCGACTCCGGCGGTGAAGCCTGGCCCCAGGGCGATGACCAACTCAGCCTGGTCGATGTGGGTGTCGAGGTTGCGCTTGGCCATGCGGGCGTCAATGAGGATCGGTATTCGGTGATCAGTAATCAGTGGCCGGTAATCAGTATTCAGTGAGCGATTACCGAATACTGCCAACTGATTACTGATTACTGGTAACTGTGGGGAAACGAGGACGGGGATTTGGCCAGAATTGGCGAGTTCAAGGGCTTCATCGGCGGATTGGGCGCGTTGGGCGTGCAGGGTTTCGATTTGGATATGGCCTTCAAGAACGGCCGTTGCCAGGGCTACTTTTCTACGTACGACCAGCGGCTGGGCCAACTCCAGCACAATGAGGGGAAAGCCTGCCTGGTGTAAACGGTAAGCGATGCCGGTTGCCAGATCGCCCCCACCGCGCAAGATCACGAGATGCTTTGAAAATAACATATGCTGATCTTACCTGAGACGGTAGAATTGGGGCAAGATGTTGCTAAAGTTTGGCTCAATGTGAGATTTTGCACAATTGTGACTTTACTTTACGGGCAAGAGTTCTGTATAATGCCCTCCAGTTGCGCTTTTATCGGAAACAAATTCTAACTGTATTGGCAAAACTGAATAGATAAATAAAAGAGCTCTGCGCTGAGGTGGTTTGTTTGAAACGGCCGTAGCAGGGCGGTTTGTTGCGTGCCTCCCCTGGTAGACAGCTAATTATTTTTGACGAGAGTAACGCCTTGTATTTACATAAAAAACATCTTGAAGGGTTTCATTTATGACATTGCAGAAATTCGGCCGATACGAAATCATCGAAGAACTGGGTCAAGGCGGTATGGCAGAGGTCTATGCAGCTAAAGACCCACGAATGGAGCGGCTGGTTGCCCTCAAAATCATACGCAAAAATTTCTCCGAGAATGAAAAGTTTCAGGAACGATTTCTGAACGAGGCTAAGATGATCGCCGGGTTGGAGCATCGGGCTATTTTACCGGTTCATGATTTTGGTCAGGATGAAAAAACCCAAAAATTGTATTTGGTGATGCGTCTGATGCCGGATGTGTTGCACAAACGGCTGGAGAAAAACGGAGCCATTTCTTTGGAAGATACCAGCTTGATTTTGAATCGGCTGGCGGCGGCGCTGCATACGGCTCACAGCCGGGGTATTGTGCATCGAGATATTAAACCTCCCAATATTTTGTTAGACGAGGAAGGCACGGTCTTTTTAGCCGATTTTGGTCTGGCGGAACCTGTGGACAAGATAGAAGCGGGATTTGTGCCGCAGTCGTACGGCGGATCGCCATTTTATATGGCACCCGAGCAATGGCGTGGGGAAAGGGTGAGTCCCTATACGGATATCTACCAGTTGGGTGTAACGCTGTTTGAAATGCTGACCGGGGAACGGCCGTTTCCCGAGGAAAATCTTGAACTGCTTTTAGATCGGCATGTGAATGGTCATATTCCGCAAGCTCGTGATCTTAATCCTCGCCTGCCCAAAACCATTCAGCCTATTCTGGAAAAAGCAATGGCTAAAAACCCCCTGGATCGTTACAAAAGCTGCCGGGAACTGGCTGAGGAAGTGGCCAATTTGCTGCATCCCAAGCAGATCAAGAATCGGTATGAGATTAAGGAGGAACTGCAACACGGCCGTTTGGCAACGGTTTGTTTAGCGCATGATCTGTTTGAACAGCGCGAAGTGGCGCTGAAGATAATGAAACATGAGCTGATTCCTTATGCATCATTCCAGCAGCAATTCCAGCAGCAGCGCCAACAGCTAATGAACTTGCCGGAAAACACGGCCATTGTGCCTATTTACGATGTGGATCAGCATGAAGGTCAGCCGTACATTGCCATGCAGTTTGTGGATGGTGCTTCTTTGCGGGATCGCATGAGAAAAGAGCGCGTATTTTCTTTGGAGACAGTTTACAAGCTGGGTAGCTGTTTGGCTCAGACATTGGATAGTCTCCATGCAGCCAATCTGGCTCATGGTGATGTTAATCTTGGCAATGTGCTGTTGGACGAGGCTGAAAAATGTTATTTGACGGATTTTCATATTACGGCCGTTGCTGAGTTGACCAAGGCGGTATTGGTCCAACAAAACCCATTGGGCTATATGCCTTACATGGCACCAGAGCAGTGGCGTGGTGAGGCCATTACACCCCAGACGGATGTGTACCAGTTTGGAGTAATGATTTTTGAGATGTTAACTGGGCAGCCTCCTTTCACTGGCGCCTCTGCCGAAGAACTGCGTCAGGCTGTTGAAAACGATCCCCCACCCAAAATTACAGCAGTGAAACCAGAACTGCCTCCCCAGTTTGACACCATCTTGGCTAGAGCACTGGCTAAAAAGCCGGAAGCCCGTTTTGCCAAAGCCAGTGAGGTGATTAACCGTCTGATTCAAGCAGGTGAGACCCATGTCTTCGACACGCTTAAGAAGCAAGGGGATGCGCATTACAAGAAGCGGCAGTGGGAAGCAGCCATTGAAGCCTATCTTCAAGCACAACAACTAAAACCAGAAAGTTCAACGATTAGAGATGCCCTGGAACGTGCCAGAAAAAGGAAACACGATTCTAGCATTATTTACCAGAGTGATCTGGCGATTGAGGCGAAGCGTTGGCAAGAAGCCGAGGATTTTTTGGAAAGGGCAACGGATAGCCCAGAAAAAAAAGAAAAACTAGCTTTTGTGCGGCGTATGATTCAGGTCGAAACGAAGTATCAGGCTGGCAAAAGTGCCATACAAGATGGCCAATGGTTTGCAGCTCAAAAGCTTTTAGACGAGGCAGATTTTCTGGCACCGAATTACGAAGATGTCAATCGGCTGTTGGGTGAAGTGGCAGAAAAGATGGAAATACTTTTTCAGCAGGCGCGTACGGCCGTTAACCAAGAAAAATATGATGATGCGCTGATGTTGCTAGAATCGTTAGACGAGCATGAAACGGCCGTTACTTTGCACCAAGAAATCGCAGAAAAGCAACAGCCTGATCCCGTTCCCGCCCCCTCCCTTGACGAATCTCAAACACACCGCCGACCGTTTGGTTGGTGGATAATTGGTCTTTTTGGTGTCGCAATTGCCGCATTGTTCATCCTTAATGGTAGGCTAACTGATGAGGAAAAGTTGAATTGTGTGCAAACGGCCGTGCCTGAACTGCACATTAGCCGCCAAGGTGAAGCAGAGCAGGTTTTGCAACCTCGTGGCACCGCAAAAATCCTCGGCGATTGGGAAGAGTTAGCTCTTTCCGTTGAATGGGGGCCAGATGATTTTCCTGTGGCCTGTCAGCGGTTTCTTAATGATGACAACAGCATAGAAAGTATTTGGCAGTCAAATGCAGGAGAAATTCAGCGGTCAACAAGATGGGAAGTGAGCTATTTCTCATCATCTTCGTCTCTTGATAATGACCGAATTGTCGTGACTTTGTTATTTGATGGTCAGCCACTGACAAATGTGTTTTTGTTACACTTTCAACCATAGCAGAATAAGCGACCATAGGAAAATCATGACAAAAAAAGCGAAGTATCTATTTTTGATAATGGCCATTCTCTTTCTAGATGGTTGTGGCAATGGTTCATCTACGCTCACGTCACAATCAAACTCAGAAACAATGGTTGAAGCAGTTGCGTGTGCGTTTTCCATTCCTATTAACAGTGATGTCACTTTTCCAGGCCCAGGTGATATGGTTTATCTTATTCCAGCGGTAGATGAAAATACATTTGGCTGGACGTTTCGTTGGCAATCCGATCCTGATATTTTGCTCGACGATGATATGATTTCGGCATCATTGATTGTGCCAAATGACACACCTGAAATTGAGGTGGATTTAGAAGCGAGCACGGCCGAGGGGTGTGTTGGTACAGGGTCACTGCTTATTCCTGTAGATTTGCCAATTGTAGAAGCAACTGAAGAAAGCACAGAATCCACAGCAAGCCCTGCGGCAACAGAAGCGGTTACAGTGGTGCCAACGGCCGTACCGACCGACGATCCCACGCCAACACCTGAACCTACAGAGGCACCAACAGCTACAGCAACAGATGAGCCAACACCGACAGACTTACCCGTGCCAACGGCCACACCGACCCCAATCTCTGCACCAATAATTACTCAGCTACAATTTTTGCCTGGTGGCGCTGTTTACGTGGCTTGGACCTGGGATGGCGAATTAAGCCCAACCCAAAACTTTGCTGTCCGCTTTTGGTCAGAGAGCGACCCTCGCCCAGAAGCCCGCTTTAGTATCACTTGGACAAAAGAAATGGCATACCAGTTCGGCGTAAATAATATTGATTATCCAGTAGGAACCTACCTTATAAATGTAGCGGTTATGGAGGGTTCCAGTGAAGGTACCCACTACGCAGTAGCCGAATCTACCAATGAACCATTATTCGTGGCCGATATCCCACCTACGGAAGTTCCTGTAATTCCATGATTTTTGAACAGGAGAGAATTTTCTAGACAAAAAATTGAAAATGATTGTGGTTTGCCATGGAGCGTAATTTGATTAAGGCAAAGCAGACAAAAAGATTTGCAAGAAGATCGTATCTTTTTGTCTGTTTTGCCTTGTTTGTGGCTACTATTATCTGCGGAACTGCTATTTTGGTTTGGGGTCAAAAAGAGGAATTTGCGAAGATAGAAACCATTTTTTTGCCACTTGTTAGCCAACCAGAAACAGTTGTTAATTCGCAAACTTTAGCCTCCCAAATACATTGGAACAGTAGTGCTGCACCCTTCAGGATGGCTTTAGGGCAAGCAGTTGTGGCGAGGGCGGGTGAAAAGGAATATTTGTATTTGTTTGGGGGTGGAGAAGCATTCCGAATGACCACCCCAGATAAACATCAGATTATTCAAACAAACCGTGTGGCTCGTGCAGAAATTTATCCCAATGGTTCGTTGGGAACTTGGAGTAGCACCAGCGGCAGCAGCTTGCCTGTTTTGACGGAGCTGCCCATGAAGATGTATGGGTTTTCGGCTACGGCCGTAAGCTCAACTAAGAACGATTTTATTTATCTGCTTGGTGGCCTTGTTTATCCAGCTGGTGACGACCCAATTCCCATCTTTAACAATACTGCTTTTTGTGCCCGGCTAGGTCCAAATGGCGACATTACAGAGTGGAAGCGCTACACCAACGCTTGGGAGTTGCCCAGCGAGCAGAATTATGGTGTTGGCGTTGCCTATCACGCCACTGTCGTCGTAGGTAATCGTATTTACCTGATTGGTGGGATGCGACGCAACCTGCATTTTAACCGAACCTGGGATCCTACATCCTACGTCTACTCAGCAGAAATTGGTGATTCTTGCGGGGTTTTGGATTGGGAATTGGAAACAGAACTTCCTTTTCCCTTAAAAGGGCATACGGCCGTTGCTGCTGACAATGGCAATATTTATGTTTTTGGCGGACGAACTGGGAAATCGCAAGCGGTTAGTTATCGTGCCCAGCCAAACGGGATTGATTTTGGTAATTGGATCACCCAAACACAAAATCTACACTTTACTGACGTTCAATTCTCTACGGCCGTTCAGTCAGGTGATTACCTTTATGTTATTGGGGGAACAGCCGCTAAAGAACCATATGATAGCGTTGCCCGGGACACCGTTTATCGCACAAAAATAGGCGAGGATGATAATATTCAATCTTGGCAACTGATAAATTCGCCAGATTCCGGTTCCGATGAGGGAATAGATCATCTCTATGGGCATACGGCCGTTACCTCACAGCTTGGTCGTATTTACGTGATTGGCGGTGTTAAGGCAGATGGAAAAACGACTGCTGCCGCACAAGCGGCAATCCGTTGGACCCCGCTGGTTTTCTTTCATAAGGAGAACACACCCTCAAATGGGGTAGTACCAGGGCAAGAAATTGTCTATAAACTCACAGCTATTAGCAATAATGTACGGGATATAATGGCTCCCACTTTTATAGACACCTTACCTGACAATGTGGAGTTACTCTCTGCGCCAGGATTTATCCAAAACGGGCAAACGTTATCGGCTACAATTTCTAACTTGCCAGTGGGATATCTGGCAACAATGTACATTAAGGTAGTTGTGCCGCCATTCGGTGCACCATCTACCCCACCTTCCCTCACCCCCACTTCAAGCATTTACGTTACTCCTTTGGTGGGAACAGAAACGGCCACAGTTACACTGCCCACTCCGGAAATCACCACGCAACCTGCGGGAACAATGATTCGTCCCACTGCGGATAAATCTTGCGTGGTGTCAGAAGCCTCTGCCCCAGACAGCGGCACCCCGCGCCCTAAACCAACCTGCACCCCAACTCCTCAGATGACCCCTTCCGTAACACCCACAGCCACAGTCACCATTACACCAACGCCAACAGCCACGATAACACCAACAGTATCCATAACACCTATAGATACCATCCCTCCGACGCCCTTCCCTGAGCCTGTTGTCGTAGTGAATCAGGCGTTTCTTTGTATTGAGGGAGCTTGCATTCTTGAGGATACGGCCGTTAACGCTCCCTTCCGAACTTACCTCCCCCTTGTGACCAAATAAAAAAGGAGGTGCTTTCGCACCCCCTTCTTAAATTATCTTGCCAATTGCCTACCTGTTGGCGTAGGTGTTCATATTGGCGTTGCGGCTGTGATCCTGCGTTTGTGCGGGGTCACGCATGCCGCTGGTGTGGCACCAGCCTGTCTTGTGCCCCAGGTTGTTGCCGCCGCTGAGTTGACCAGACCATTTCTCCACCACGCCGTCGTCTGGATCGCTCAGGAAGAGGTCTGTGGCGAAGTTGCAGTAATCGTAGCGCCACCAGACGTCTTTGAAGGAGGTGGTGTGATAGTACACACGACTGCGTGCCCAGCTGGGAATGCCAGACAACCATAGCGCGGCTCCATCATAGGTAAGGTCCCAATTTGTGCCGCAGCCTGCACCAAAGAGATCGCCCAGCAGTGCCAGGTTGCCTGCCAGCGCTGTGCCCTGATAGGGTGTGCCTACTGATTGAATCAGGCGGCTGCCAGAGGAGTAATCCAGCCCGCTCCAGTAGTAAGTATACAGATGTAGCGAGGCTGCCCCGCCCTGGCTGTGGGCCACAATGCCAAAGGAGGGGAACTGATTACCATAGGTGCGAATCAAATTAGCAAACTGATCGTGGGTGCGGTTCTGGTTGTAATCCTGGAAGGTGACATCGCCTGTGAAGTCGCCTGTGGGCCAGGTGCCTTCGGAGCAGTAACCGTGCACCAGCATGAGCACGCCGCCGGGGGCGTTGGGAGCCGGTTGATTGGTAGTTACGGCCGTTGGCCGTTCACCCATCAACATCTCTTCGGTAATTTCTGTTACGGCCGTTTCCGCCACGCCTTTGCTCACCGATTCAGGAATGTTGACCGGAACGCTGCCCAACTGTGTCAATGGAATGTGGGTGGCAACATCTTGCAGCCGCACGTTGCGCAGCTCAAATGGGGCAGAGGCATTGGCCAAAGAAAGCCAACGGCCGTCCACGCTCACTGGAACCCCATCGGCCGTGGGTGCCACCAGACCACCCACCCAGGTGACGGGCACCATCTGCCCGTCAGCATTCGTGCCCCACAATTCGGCGTAGAGCTGTACCTGCTCAATCTCGGCGGTAATTGTGGCGTTCAGGTTGATATTCAGGCGATTCAAGCCATCGGGCGAGGCAGTGGCTGCACTTTCATTAAGCGTGATTGTTTGATCGACGACCGGGAAAATATGCTCCGTGGTGCGCAGCAGCGGTGTGCCGTCTGGCGTTTGGCCGCGCATGGTCACCTGCGCCGTGTACTGGCCTGCCTGCCGGGGTGTCATCAAGGTACCAAAGATACCATCGTTGGCCGCTCCGTCACCGTGACGGCCGTCATCAAACATGATCAGGCGCTGCGTACGGCCGTTTGGCGCGATGAGCCGCATTTGGGCGCGACGAATGATGTTTGCCGCTGCGGCTGGCGCACTGGCCCCGCTGTCTTGGGCGGCATCGTACGCGTAAGCGACCAGGCCAATCTGATTGCCCGTCCACAAATTGTAGCTGCTCAGGTGGGCGTAAATCTGATAGGGACTTTCATTGGAAAGCAAGAGGTAGCCGCTGGGGGCATCGGTACTGCTGGGAGATACGGCCGTACGTACCGTCATCTGCCACGCACCACGTTCTGGTTGGGCAAAAGTGTAAATATCGCCCGAAAATGATTGCTGTTCCAGGCCAATCTGCCCGATGCGCTGTACCACACCTGCTTGATCAATGCCCTGGCCCAGCTGCATCGTCTGGCCTGCCGGGGTTTGCAGCGTCAATTCCCAATTTGCAGCATCCGGGCTAAGCACCATAAATGACATCTCGCTGCCGCTGTCTACCAACAGTGAATCTTGCCACTGCCAGCTGCTGTCGGCGGCTTTGCTAAAGGTGACAGGAATCATGGCGGTGCGGGAACGCACGCCCATTTCGGCCGGGTCAGGTAGCTGGGAACGGCCGTCCAGCACCTCACTGCCAGGACCGGCCACCTGCTTGGTAAGGGCCGCTTCCGGCTCGTCGGCGGCCGAGGGAGCTGCCAGTCCGCCTGTTACCAGGAACAACGCTGCCAGCAAGGCCATCAGAATTGCCAATCGTCGCTTTTGCATTTTCAGTTTTACTCCTTCTGTGGGATTTGTAGAGACAAAAACACCAACAATTTCGATTCGTCACAAATTGTCGGTGTTTTGAGTGGCACGACACACTTTCCTGAGCGATTAAATGCGCCGCGCCTGGAGAAGGGTAACAGATTATGCTTAGCTGTGAATGCCAACTTCCTGCAATTTAGCTACAACCCTAGCTGGTGTGAGGGGAATTTCATCGAACCAGATGCCAGTGGCGTCGTGAACGGCCGCAACAATAGCCGGTGCCAGCGGCAAGAAAGGCATCTCGGCCATGCCGCGTGCGCCCCAGGGGCCAATCGGGTCAGGCACTTCCATGATGACGGACTGTACAATCTCTGGCACATCTTTAATGCCAGGGATGAGGTATTGGCTGAGGAGAGGATTTTGGATACGGCCGTCTTTCACCTGCAAATTTTCCATCAGCGTATAGCCGTGTGCCTGCACCACAGCCCCCTCAATTTGCCCTTCAATCAGTGTTGGATTGATGGCTTTGCCCACATCGTTGGCACAAACGACCTTGTCGATGTGAATGTGCCCCGTTTCGATATCGACTGTGAGTTCTACCGCTTCAGCCACATAGCCATAGCTGAAGTTGGGCATGCAGATGCCAGTTTCTGCCGCGTATGGTTCCGTGCCGGGTGGCACGTAGCGGTAATGTCCAATGGCCGGGCGATCCTCGTTGGTCCACGCCGTAAGCGCCGCTTCAGCCGCACCCCGAATGGAGTTGCCAGACATCCAGGTGAGCCGCGACGCCGAGGCCGAACCAGAATTGCCACTGGTGGCTGTGTCCGACATGTCCAGTTCAACCAGACTGATATCCACACCTACGGCCGCCGCTGCCATCTGTCGGAAAGCGGTGTGTGCGCCCTGGCCCACATCGGCACCAGCGTGGCGCAGCACGACGCGTTCGATTTCTACCTGGCCGTGCAGTTCAATAATGGCTTCACAGTTTTCTGGCGCACCAAAAGAAAAGCCCACGTTTTTAAATGAGCAGGCAATCCCCCGCCCCTTACGCAGCGCCTTGGGATTAGCAGGCAGGGACTGGATGCTGTTAAACGAAGATTGGAGACTGGAGATTGGAGACTGCTCACCGTTTACCGATAACTGTTTACTGTTCACCGACCACCCTGCCTCATGGGCACACCGTTCTACCACTTCAGCCATGCTGATGCCGGGTGGTGGTGGCGTTTGCACCGTGAGCAAGCTGCCTTCACGCAGCACGTTTTTCAGCCGAATTTCCACCGGGCTGAGGCCTAGCGCTTCGGCCAGCTTGTTCATTTGGGTTTCGGCGGCAAAGGCTCCTTGCGGCCCGCCAAAGCCACGGAAAGCGCCACCGGGCACGTTGTTGGTGGTGATGGCGTAGCTGTCGATGTGGGCATTGGGAATCTCGTACGGGCCGGTGACCATGAGGTGGAAATTGCCCAGCACTTTGGTGCTGGTATAGGCGTAGGCACCGCTGTCCATATGAACTGTGGCGGAAACGGCCGTAATCTTCCCCTCTTTTGTCGCCCCCCATTTGGTATGGACGGTTGCCTGGTGCCGTTTGTGGTGACCAAAAATACTTTCTTCCCGTGTCCAAATGATGCGCACCGGGCGGTTAATGCCTTGCTCGTGCAGCCGCTTGGCTGCCAGACCCAGCACAATTTGCAGCGACATGTCTTCCTTGCCGCCAAACGCCCCGCCGATGGCCGGGTAAATGATCCGTACTTCTTCCTCTGGCAAGCCCAGCGAATGGGCCACCTGTTCCCGGTCTTCATGCGCCCACTGCCCACCAATTTCCACTGTCACCCGCCCCTTGTCGTCGATGGTGCCGACGCCCGCTTCGGGCTGCAAAAAGGCGTGTTCCTGGTAGGGTAGGTGGTAGGTTCCTTCAAGGATCACATCTGCTTCGGCCCAGCCAGCGTCCATGTCGCCCTTGCGGATTTGGTACTTGTGCAAAACGTTGCTGCCGTGCCAGGGCTGGATGATTACCTCATCCTTCAACGCTTCATCCATGTTGCCGACGATGGGCAATGGTTCCCATTCAATTTGGATGAGGCTGCGGGCTTTGGCAGCGGCCGTTTCGCTTTCGGCAATGATGATGGCCACCTGGTCGCCTTCCCAGCGGCTGATATTGGCATGGGGATTGCTGCTGCCCAGCCCCACCAGCACCGGCTGGTCGGGGAAAATGAGGCCATATTCGTTGACCGGCACATCCTTAGCCGTGAGGATGGCCACCACGCCCGGGACCGCTTCGGCAGCGACTGTATCCATCGAGAGCATGCGGGCGTGGGGTTGGTTGCTGAACAGTACCTTGCCATGCAGTAAGTTTTCTGGCGTAATGTCGCCAGCATAAAAAGTTTCCCCGGTCACTTTGCCGGGCGCATCTACGCGATAAACAGACTGGGACTTAAGCATACGTTTTCTCGATTTGTGGGTATTATGTTTCAAACCCTTAGGGCTTGACCGTTTTTAACTTTTGAGTTTCGGTAAACGGTCAAGCCTTAGGGTTCGTTTCCTTATCTAAAGTTATTTGTGAACGAACCCTTAGGGTTTTCTTCTAGCCGCGATGGTCATCAAATGGGTCTTTATTGCGAGAGTACATGGTCGCCTCGCCAGTGCGACGACGTCCTTCAGGACTGGCAATGATATAGCCAATAGAAAAGACAATTTGCATCACAATCACCAGACCTAAGACCACAATAAGTTTTACGCCCAGCTCCGGTACAGAGCGCGGAATGTAGAGCTGGTTGTAAAAGGTATTGGCACTAATGATGCCCTCGCTAAACAAATAGTTGGTAAAAAAGTAGGCCAATGTACCCGTTATGAGCAACCAGACTACCTGGACAATTGTTTTTCCGGTAAGCCCTTTTCGTTTGGCTAATTCTTCTTCATGTTTTTTTTCTAGACGCATGGTGTGTGACCTCCAGCAATTAAGTAGCGGCTTTCTCGATGGCTGCGATGATTTTATAGTAGCCGGTGCAGCGGCAGAGATTGCCGCTGAACGCCTGTAAAATCTGCTCACGGTTGGGAGACGGCCGTTCCTCCAGCAACTTAGCCCCTGCCACCAGAAAACCGGGAATGCAGAAGCCGCATTGTACCGCACCTGTCTCCACAAACGCCTGTTGCAATGGATGCAAGGTACCGTCACCGGTGCCATTTGCCAATCCCTCAATGGTCACAATGTTGGCCCCGTGGGCGCGCGGCGCGGGCACCAGGCAAGCCATCACGGCCATGCCGTCTAGCAGAACGGTGCAGGCACCGCATTCCCCTTCGCCGCAGCCTTCTTTGCTGCCTATCAATAGCCCTTCTTCACGCAGCCAGCGCAGCAGCGTTTTGTGGTTGCCGCCAGTAGCGGTGATCGTTTTGCCGTTGACGGTGGCGGTGATGGGTGTATCGAGCGTGTGGGTTTGGCTGAACTGATCGCCGGTGGGGAAACGGCCGTTGGTCTCTCCCCACAGCATCACCGGTTCTTGTGGCCATTGGCTGCGTTCCGTGCCATCGCGCAAGGCAGTCAAGGCCCGCTTGGTGAGCACCCGTATCATCTCCTGGCGATATTCGGCTGGGCCGCGCACATCGTCAATGGGCGTGGCGGCAGCCGTGGTGAGGTTGGCGGCGTGGGTAATGACGTCATCATTGAGCGTTTTGCCCACCAGGTAATCTTCTGCCCCTGGCGTGTGAATGACGGTAGGGGCGACGCTGCCCTGGGTAATGTCCGCACTTTTTACCGTGCCGTCACTGGCGAAATCCAACACAAAAGCGAGATGCACCACGGATATGGCCTGAGCGCGGCGCAGACCCAGCTTCACAAAAATGCCGCGTGCCGATTCCGGCATGGGAGCAAAAGAAATGTCGGTCACCATTTCATCTGGTTCCATCACTGTTTTGCGCACGCCGGTGTAGAAATCGGCCAGGGGCACGACGCGCTCGCCGTGCGTGGAGGCGAGGGTGAGGCGGGCCTTCAATGCCCGCAACGGGGTGATGGTGTCGTTGGCCGGGCTGGCGGTGATGAGGTTGCCCGCCACGGTAGCCCGGTTGCGCAGCTGCGGCGAGGCCACTTCCAGGCAAGCCTGGGCCAGCGGCAGTGCCTTCTGCACAATGAGCGGGGAAGCCACGACTTGATTGTGGGTGACCAGCGGTCCCAAATGGATGTGCCCGGAATCGTCCTGGGTGATTTCGGCCAAACCAGGGATGCGCGTCACGTCGATCAAAATATCTACATCAGGGCGAACGCCGCGCTCCAGCTCCAGCAGCAAATCTGTGCCGCCAGCAACGATACGGGCGCGACGGCCGTATTGGGCTAACAGTTCGAGAACGGCCGTTACCGAGGTAGGGGTTTCGTATTGGGTAATCTCGTGGAAATGTGTGTTCATAATAATAAGTATAAAGTTGGGACTGGACGGTTGACAAGTGAGCAACGTCACTTGGTTTAAGGTGTGCGGCGCAGCGGCTGCGTACGACGCAGCTTGATAATCTCGGCCATGATGCTAACGGCGATCTCTTCTGGCGTCTCAGCTTCTATTTCCAGGCCGATAGGGGCTTGGATGCGGGCCAAATCTTCGGCGTTGAGGCCATCTTCGATGAGCAGCCGTTTCGTCTCCGCCCAACGGCGGTCGCTGCCCATCATGCCAATGTAGTGCGCCGGAGAGTGGATGAGGAGGGGGACAATGTCGCGATCTACCAGCACGTTGCGCGTGACCATGACGATGTAGGTGTTGGCCGTGATGGGATTTTGCACCAGGGCATCGGCAAAGCTGCCTGGCAGGTGCAAATCGGCGTTGGGAATAATTTCGGGTGTAGCCAATGCTTCGCGGTCGTCAGTAACAACGATGCGGTAGCCCAGAAAGTGGCCCAGCTCGGCCACTGCTTGTCCCACATGGCCGCAGCCAATCACAAACAAGGTTGCAGGGGGTGCATACGGTTCCAAATAAATTTCTACCTCGCCACCGCACACGCCGGGGTCGCCCTTTTGGGGAGCTACCAACGAATAGGGCAGCACGCGAGTACGGCCGTCTTCCAATGCTTTTAACGCTTCTGCAACTACCCTCGACTCCATCTCGCCCCCACCGATGCTGCCAGAGATACGGCCGTCGCCAAACACCAGCATTTTGCTGCCACTGTGGCGCGGCACGGAGCCACGAGCCTTGATGATTGTGGCCAAAACAACGGGCTCGCCAGACTGCTGGGCAGCTAAAAGTTCCGTTAGGATGCGTAGATTATTATCACTCATGGAGATGGATTACTGTTGTGTTGTTTGATTCACACAACTGCCAGCAACCCAGCTGTTTGGGCCGCCTTCTGCAGACTGCACCTGGAAGAAGTTAAGCGTGAAAGGGTTGCCAGCGGCGTCCTGTACGGTGCGTGTCTGTTGTTTCATGATATTGACGGTGCTGTCGTTGGCCAGAATGACATCGTGGTTTTGGGTGGCGGGCTGGGCGCTATGCGCCAAAATGACGGTACGGCCGTCGGCCGTTGTGCCACATTGCCCTTGGTTCAGGCAGTCGGAGCTGCAAACCAGGTTTCCTGTTTGGGCAACGGCGGCCTGGTCGGATACGGCCGTATCCTGCGTGGCCTCATCACCCCCGCCAAAGCAGGCTGTCAACAGTAGCATAAGCAGCAACAGAATAACCAACGGCAATCGCCGGAATCGTCGCGAATGATTTTGGGGGGCAGCCTGATTCACTTGAACTCCAATTAGGAAATAGATCGCTAGCGCGCTTCCCAGATGTGCTCACCATCAAGAATGCGCTGAACCTGGTTGGCAAATTCGGTGGCACGCAGCGGCTTACTAATTAGTCCATCAAAGCTAAAATTATGGATAGTTGAGGTATCATGTTCTAGTGCGCCTGCCGTGACGGCCACAACCAGGACATTTTTTAACTTCTCATGCTGGCGAACTTCTTCCAGCAGATCGAAGCCGCTTTTTTGCGGCATGTTGATGTCTACCAAAAATAGATCGACCTGTGGTAACTTTTCGGCGAAGAAAATAGCTGAATCCACGCTGCGGCGCGAATAACAGCGGTTGGCCCCGCCCATGCGCAACAAATCTAGGGCCACAAGCTGGGCATTTTGGTCATCTTCAACGAGTATGATGGTGGCGGTGGCTAATGGTATTGACATGAGGAGAGTGTATCAAATGGACTCTTCCGGGGCAACGGTCTGCACTTTGACTGGTTTAGAGATACCCATTTCCTCTGTTTCTTCGCTGTCTGCCAGTGGCAAAGTGATGGTGAAGGTGCTGCCTTGTCCCACGGTGCTGTGCAGGGTGAGTGTACCTCCGTGCCGCTCGATAAGATGGCGACTGATGGGCAATCCCAGCCCCGTGCCGATGCGCCTGCGGGCAATGGTTTCATCCAGCTGACGAAATTCCTGAAAGACGGTTTCGTAATGTTCTTCGGGGATGCCAATGCCGGTATCTTCCACGGCAAAGGTGGCGGTATGCTGATGGGTGCGCACGCGTAAGGTGATATATCCTTTGTCGGTGTATTTGGCAGCGTTGCTTAACAGGTTGAGCAACGCTTGCTGGAACCGTTTGGGATCAACCAGCACCTGTGGCCAGATCTCGGGATAGTCGCGAATGAGGTCAACATCTTCATTTTCCAACAGGCTGCGCACACTGGTCATTGCTTCTTCGCACACGACCTCTAGATCGACACGTTTTCGCCTAAGTTTGAATTCGCCAGCATTCATTTGGGCCATATCGAGCAGATCGTTCAGGACGCTCATGGAGTGCCAGCCAGATTTTTCAATGCGGTTCAGGTAATCGATCTGCCGGTCAGTGACCTGGCCTAATTCACCCTGGCTCAAAATATGGGCAAAGTTTACGATGGTGTTGATGGGGGTGCGCAGCTCGTGGCTCACCTGGTTCATGAAGCGGGTGCGCAGATCACGTTCGGCTACGGCCGTTTGCCGGGCCTTTTCCAACGCTTCATTTACATTCATCAACTGGGCATTGGTCAGGCGCAGCTCTTCTTGAATGCTATACAGTTCGTCTCGCCGATGTTGGGCTTTGATATGCAGCTGGCTGACAGACTCTACAGCGAACTGCCATTCTAACGCGGAAAAGTAGGCGGCGGTGGCCACAAAAAAATTCAGAATAATGGGACCAGCAATATGCTGGGCTAGATTCATGGAGCCAGTGATGTGCTGACTAACGCCCAACGCGGTTAAAAAGCTGGCTATGCCCCAGGTGATGAAACCGGAATCTGGCTGGGTAAACATGCTGCTGGCAATAATAAGAATAGCAAACAAGTAAGGAAACACACTGCCAGGGGACCAGTTTTTTAAGATGATGAGGTAGACAATGAGGAGATGCGCGGCCGTGAAAATCATTGTCCCCACAACCTCTCTATTTTGTTTGAGAAGACGGCGGCCAACACCCCCCGCCACCAGCGTCAAAACCATGCTCAGCCAAAGGTGCCAGCTCAGAGCAAATGATTCAAGCGCAAATGCCCACAACAAGGTGGCTGAAGCCGTGGCACCAGCAATTAATGGAATCAAAATTGTGGCGGTGTCGGCTCGTAATTCGTTGGAATAAGCAGATTGCGTCATGACAACTCATTTTAAAATAAACAGGGCATGATGCCGTATAAATTGTGTTAAGTTACCAGGGTAATTAGTACTGAATTAGTACGGCTACCACTTGCAGGAATCTACCTTAGTCAAACTGTTCTGTCTTACAAAGATGCTTTCCGGCAAAGTTGGCTTGGTCAAACATCAAGTGTCCACGCGCCAGCCGAGTGCTTCCAGGTTGGCATCAGCCAGCAGTTCGGCTGGCACATCGGCCAGGGTCATTTCCGCCTCGGCCGCCACGGTGCCATCTGGTAGGTGGATTTCGCCCACGGCTTTGCCTAATCGACCGCGCAATTTGACAATGCGGCCAACGGCCGTTAACTCGGTCTCGGTGGGTACGGGATGGCGGTATTTCACTTCCAGCTTTACCGACATCATGAAATGGTGCGGATCGCCAATCATAGAGACGCGAGCTACCACTTCATCCAACAGCGCCGCCACAATGCCACCATGCACCACGCCAGGGTAGCCTTGGTAATCTTCCGAGATGGTGTGGGTGGCGTGGACTTCATTACGGCCGTTGTCGTAAAAGGTGACATATAGCCCGCGTGGGTTCTTGCGGCCGCAGACAAAACAGTAATCTGAGTTGGGTTGTTTGATGTGCATGGCGGGTATTATAGCGGGGGGAGGGAGATGTGGAAAAACGGAACGGCCGTTCACCATACTTTTACAACTAATTTTGTGACATAAGTCACGAAACTTTATGAAACTTTACTTGAGTTACAACAATAGAGTCGATAAAATACTTTTGGAAGGTCTGTCCAAATTATTTCGTGTCCAATTCAATGAGGTATTCTATGAAAACAAAGTTGTTCTTGCCCTTTTTAATCTTGTCCTTAACGCTCGTATTTGCAATATTTCTTAATTCAAAAATCCTTGCTCAGCCATCTGCAATACTTGCGCCAGAACAGCTCTCTGATCATGATCAAACTGTCAGCGGTTCAATTCTTGACTCTACCAGTGCGGCTACACAAAATGCGGTGCATCTTGCCTGGATTGAACCTATAACTGAGTCTTTTGGCTCCCCGGATAATTGGGGGTTGTTCTATCGACAGCTTCCTAATGGTTCAACTACCAATTTAACAAATTTGGCCAATACCATTGGGAATCCCTGGTCACCTTTCATTCAGGTTGGTGAAAACGACAATGTTTGTGTTGTCTGGCGAGATCAAGCCCTTAGTGGTGATTACTATCTTTTCTTGTGGAACTCAGCACTAGATACTATTACTCGTTCCCCAAGTACTGTGGATGGTTCTTTAAGTGGTAATGGAAGTTTTACTTTTCTTCCATTTAATTGTGATGCTCAAAATGACGCAAAAGTAGTCTGGTACAGTATATATTCGAATACTGAAATAACACTTTGGGATTTAGCCAGCAATCAACAAAAGAGAATTTCCAATAATTCAAACATCACAATTCAAAGCTTACACATGGCGGAGATAAATGATGTTCTTTACCTTGCCTGGCCGGAATCAGGGAATATCTATTTATGGGATTCTGTAAGTGAAACAGCTCAAGAAATAGACAGCAGTGGTTGGGCAGGTTCCCTCTCCATGTATAGCGATAAAAACGATGTCATCCATATGTTTTGGCTCTTATCTGGCTACATGGGTCCACCATGCCACCGTTATTGGAATAGTGTGGATCAAACAAATGAACTAATAATGGACTGTGATGATTGGCTCTTTTCTGTAGTAAAAGATGGAGAGGAAAATGTTCATGCAGCTTGGGCAAAGTATATTGGCGTCACACCAGTGACACATTGGAATGCCACCGAAAATATAAGTTCTACAATTTCAATCCAAGATCAAGCAGTTGAAAATATGAAATTAATTGCTGGGTCAGATAATAGAGCTCACATTTTTTGGCAGGATTTCGTAACAAACGATCTTTATTATTGGAACAGTCAAGAAAAGAACCCCACCTCCTTCGCTACTGCTGCAGATAATAATGTTATCCATAATTACTTGGTTTGGGATTTTGACTCCACAGGGAAAATCCATGTTAGTTGGAGTGACGGAGGTGGTTGGGACGATATTTTTTATTGGAATCCAACCCTTTCCACACCAAAAACAGTGCTAACAGGTCAGGATGTTATTATTGTTGTTGACGAACAAGATGTAGCTCATGTTGCCTTTATAAGTATTCATGAAATTCCAGGACCTCGAATTTATCTCTGGAATAATCAAACAAATGTACCTGTATTTATTTCTTCAACACCTATCCCAGATTTTTACAACTTTACAGTAACGAACGGTATCGAATATGTTTTATTCGGAAGGTCAACTGATGAATTATATTACTGGAGCAGTGATGAGGGGGAAATATCGCTTGGCATCGGCAAAGAGCTATCTTACATTGTAGATGAATCAGAAAAAATTTTCCTTTATTGGACTGCCTTCGGATTCATTGAACAAGATGATATGTTTGCTGCCTGGACTAAGCAAGAATCCAATTTCATTTACCTGCCATTTGTAATCTCTGACTAGCTTTTCTGGACGCATTATTTTTCAAGCAGGCAGTATAATGTTATGAGTACGTTGGCCACTTTGTACAAAGTGGCCAACGTACTATTTTCTCTGAAGAGTAAGAAAAACGGCCGTTCCCTTCCCCACGCTCACGCCATCCTCAACAAAACCAGGCATTTCTCTTGTCAAAAGCAGACAATCATAAGCTTCCGCCATTGTT